>JABZHE010000040.1:0-7201 GCA_015259025.1 Atopobium sp.
TATTAGACCCCGTGAACTGCACCGTGTTTCTCGCCAAAGAGGGCATGAAGCTGGACTTGGGATGTCTGGCAAAAGGTTACATCGCCGACAGAATTGCAGATTATCTGAAAAGTCAGCACGTCACTTCTGCACTTATCAACCTTGGCGGTAACATTAAGACAATTGGCGACAATGTGCTCGCGGGCAGGCCGTGGCAGATTGGCATCCAGGATCCGCGACAACCACGAGGCACCAACCTTGCTGTGCTGCCTATTTGCAACCAGTCCGTGGTGACCTCCGGCACCTACGAAAGGAAACTGCAGGTAAAGGGGCGTACCTACCACCACATTCTTGACCGCAAGACCGGCTATCCGGTCGAAACGCAACTTGCGAGCATCACGATTATCTCGGACAACTCGCTTGACGGAGAAATTTGGACCACGCGCCTTTATGGCGAGAAACCCCGTCAGCTCCTTGCCCGTGTGGAACAAGAAAAAGGCATCGAGGTGCTCATGGTAACCACTGATAATCGCGTATATTATTCGTCGGGGATCTCGCCTGAGCTCCTTGCGTAATTCAGAAAGGAAGTTTGATGCTTAACTTTGTTGGCCTCATTGGCACCAATTCAAAAGAGTCCAATAACCGAAGACTCCTGCAGTTTATGCAGAAGCACTTTGCCGACAAGGCCTCCATTGAGCTGGTGGAAATCGACAACATTCCCCTGTTCAACAAGCCCGCAAAGATGAAGGTCCCCGAGGTTGTCTCAGAGCTTGCAAAGAAAATTGAGGCCGCCGACGGCGTCATCATCGCAACACCAGAGTACGACCACTCCATTCCAGCGGTCCTGCAAAACGCGCTTGCTTGGCTGTCCTACGGCATCTTCCCTATGGTCAACAAGCCAGTCATGATTGTCGGCGCATCCTTGGGTACACTCGGATCTTCTCGCGCGCAGCTTCAGCTCCGCCAAATTCTGGACGCTCCCGAGCTCAAAGCTGCAATCATGCCAGGTTCCGAGTTCCTTCTTGGTCGCGCCGCACAGGCGTTTGACGAGAAAGGCGGCTTAAAGGACAAGGCTACTGTCAAGAAGCTTGACCTGCTCTTTGACGATTTCCGTCTGTTTGTGAAACTCAACGAAAAAATGGCCGCATCGCGCGAACTTCTCCGCAAAGAGGCCGAGAACTTTGACTGGGAAAACCTGTAGGCCTGGAAGGAACTACCACTATGAAATTTGTCGGAATCGTCGGTTCAAATGCGGAGATTTCCTATAACCGAAAGCTTCTGCACTTCATCAAAAAGCACTTTGCCAAGCAGTTTGAGCTTGAGATCCTTGAGATCGACAACATCCCTCTGTTCAACCAGGACCTCAAGTGGGACGAGAACTTCCAGCTCCGCCTGCTGTACAACAAGATTACTCGAGCTGACGGCGTCATTATTTCTACGCCTGAGCACAACCACACCATCTCACCTGCGCTGAAGAGCGTTATCGAGTGGCTCTCCTACGACGTGCATCCGTTTGAGAACAAGCCTGTCATGATTGTTGGCGCTTCTTACTACGACCAGGGAACTTCTCGCGCGCAAGTGCATCTGCGCAAGATTTTGGATGCTCCGGGCGTAAACGCGTACGTTTTGCCTGGTAACGAGTTCCTTCTTGGAAAAGCTAAGCAGGCCTTTGACGAGGACGGCAACATTATCGACGAGCGCACCGTCAGCTTCCTGGGCCTTTGCCTGGATAACTTTGTCAAATACGTAGAGGTGGTCTCCAAGTTGAAGAAGCCAAAGCCAATCGCGCCAGAGGATCTGGACGTAACCAACTCGATTTCCACTACTATCCAGGGCATCGATCCCGACGATCCTGATTGGGTCGAGAAGGCCGCCGAGCTTGTGGGCGCGGTCTCGGGCGACACATACGTAAAGCTTGACCACGGCATTTTGACGGTCAACCAGATTGACATGTTCCTGAAGGCAATGCCATTTGAGCTGACCTACGCGGACGACAACAACCAGTTCCTTTACTACAACAACGCTCATGACAACCCAGACACTATGCTGGCAAAACGCGTGCCTGAGCAGTCGGGTGACCGTCTTTCCACAGTTCATAGCTCTCTTCCCGAGGGTCGCATGAAGAACGTTGAGTTTGTCATCGGCGTGCTTCGTAACGGCGACAAAGAGTATGTTCGTACCATTGTCCCAGGTACGCCAGCTGACATCATCAATACCCACAACTACCAGGCAATGTATTATCCTGACGGTTCGTATGCGGGCATTAACGAGATCGTCTTCAACTTCAAGCCATGGCTTGATTGGTATCTGCAAACCACAGGTCAGCGCCTCGTAAGCGCTAGCGGCGCAGTTGTTCCACCAGCTGGCGCTCCCGCCCCTGCTGCTGGTACTCCCGCACCAGGAGCTGGTGTTGACGCTACCTCCGGAGCAAGCGCTTAACGTGCAGCTACGCACCGCGACGCGCGACCGCGCCGCGCGGCCGCGATACGCTGCTTGACGCGTCTACCTGCACCTACGTGTGACCAAGCATAATGATGCACAACTGAAGTGATACACTACCCTCGCCTTCCAGAAATAGATCTCTGGAAGGCGAGTTTTTGTATTAAGTTACAAAATTTCTATTCTTGCTAGAGATGTATTCATTTATGTGAATATCTATACTCGAATATTCAATTTTACGTATCAATCAATTTTCGAGCTCAAAATTTAGGGGCTAAAACGGTAAAAAACCCGTTTAGTTGGGGATCAAATCTTTAAAAAGTGATTTTTATCCCCAACTAAGACGATTTTTTACCACCGTTGCAATTTTTTATCTGCGAAAACACGATATACAGAAAAATGAAACCCCAACTAAACGCATTTTTTACCACTTTGGCAAAAATCAGCGTTCGGTATTACTGGACACCACTCAATCAACTGGGCATCTTTCACTCAACTGTTCATCGCTTGACTAACGGACACCATCGAGCACTACCGAGGCCATCTAACGCTGTCCAACGACATCCCACATCATTCGGCAGCTACTACCCTTCAAACTTGTTGATCTTTCGATCGTAAGTGAGCAGGCCGTTTACCTCTTCCTCAACGTCAGATACCTGGGTATAAACGTATCCTGCAAGACCTTCGACCTGCAGCGATTCCGCCTCTGAGAGCAGCTTTTGGACAGCTCCTCGCCAATCCTCAACTGTGACAAAATCCCCATATCCATACGAATGGTCAAGTGACGTATGACCTGGTGTCATCTGCGCGAGGCCACCAAACTCAGAGATTATCACAGCTCGATTCTCCCGTTGCTTCCCGCTCCAACCTGCGCGAAGTGGTCGGAAGTAATTGTGAATGCTCAGAAAATCGCCACAGCCCTGATCATACCAGCCGCTTGTCGCATCAATTGGACGTGTTGCATCCAAGGCGCGAACAGCCTCAGTAGCAGCTCGTGCATCAAACTGTCCCCAGCCCTCATTAAAGAGCGTCCAAAATCCAATCGAAGGATGCCCGCCCAAAAGCTTGACCATTTCCTGACAAGTTTCCGTCCACTCCCTGCGATAGCCCTCATCACCTGCGGATAAAGCCTCGTGATGACTTGGAGTTGTGTCGTCAAATCGTCCCCAGGTAAAGCTGAACAGCGTCGGCTTTTGACTCGTGTGCCAGGGACTATACGCGCTACCTCCCGAAACGCAATCCTGCCAAACAAGCATGCCAATACGATCGCAGTGGTAATACCAGCGTTCGCTTTCAATCTTGATATGCTTTCGCAGCGTATTGAAACCAGCCGACTTCATGGCCTCTACGTCATATACCAGCGCATCATCGGACGGCGCCGTCAGCAATCCGTCAGGCCAATAGCCCTGATCAAGCACGCCACACACAAAATACGGCGCTCCATTCAAATGTACCCTTGACACACCGGCCTCGTCAGGCTTCACCTCAACAGTATGAAACGCGCAATAGCTCCGAACAAAATCGACCGCAGCACCATCCCGCAAAAGCTTAGCCTCCACGAAATAGAGGTACGGTCTCTCCGGAGACCACAACTGTGGTTCATCTACCTGTAGGTTCGCGCAAATTTCTCCTGCTTCGCCCACCGAAAGCCTGGCGAGAAGAACGTCTTGTCCAAACTCGTCTTTAAGCGAAAGCTCCAGCTCAAACACGCCTGCCTGCGCACCGGCCGACTCGCTTGCCTGCCCGCTTACCTGTACGTTCGTCTTAACTTCAAGCACGCCGTACATGTCGCCCTTCAACGTTAGCGACTCAAGATGAGCTGCAGAAACAACTTCATACCAAACGCTCTGCCAAATGCCACTTTGAGCGGTGTACCAAATGTCGCCACGAGAAAGTCGCTGTTTGCCTCGCAGTTGAGAGCCAGCGTCACTTGGATCCCAAACACAAAGCACGAGCTCAGCGGTGGTCCCACTCTTCGCCGCGTCCGCCACCTTCGCCGCAGTCGCCACCTCCGCCGCACTCTCAGCCGCACCTGCCGCCTCGGCCGACCCAAGCAGATTCGTAATGTCAAAGGAAAACGGCAGGTAACCGCCAGTATGCGTACCGACAAGCTTGCCGTTTACAAAACACGCGCACATCCAGTCGACCGCATCAAAATGCAGAATAAATCGCTGGTCATCGGCCAATTTTGGAAAGTCAATTTTGCGCCTGTACCACAAAAGCTCATGCGGACACACCGTTCGACCAACCCCAGAAAGTGAAGCTTCTGGCGAGAACGGCACCACAATCTGCCCATCCCAACGGGAAGGAATCTCTTGTTGCGCGAGGGTCTCTGCGTCCACCTCGCCATCTACCGGCGCAATCGCATACTCCCACACACCGTTCAACATCGCATACTCATCGCGCTGCATGCGAGGACGCGGATGCTCAAGCAACACATTCGACGGGTCAAGCGCCTCTCCCCAAACAGTCGTCAGAGAATTAAGCGTCTCCTCCGTATGCTTTTTGGGCGCACTTGCCAAAACACGACGAATATCCAGCATCGCATCTCTCGTTTCTCATGAAGCAGCAGGTACAAGCACTAACAAACTAGCGTGACGTATATAGAGCGGGCACGACACAAGCATGCCTCGCGGACGTATGTATATCATAGCCGCTTCGTAAAAGTATTTATATAGCGAGAAAATCAAACAAGCCCCAGCTCAACTATGGGGCAGGGGCTCAGCTAAAAGCAAATGGTCACGTTTATATTCACGTTAAACGTTAGCGCTTAGGAAACCACGGAATGCAGCGATTAACTCGCTTGCAGTATTCTCTGTACTCATCGCCAAACTGCTCGAGAAGCCACTTCTCCTCCGTGGCTTGCATCATCACAGTTAAAAGCGCCCAAAACACAAGCGGCAGCGGCAGTAGATAAAGGTTGCTTGAAAGCAAAGCGGCGCCCGACATAACAAACGCAAATGCGGAGTAAATTGGGTTTCTGACCAGCGCATAAACACCAGTAGTAACCAGCTGATTTGCGATGATTTTCTCGCGAAGTTTTTCTTTGATAGCGGCGGAAACCCACAGCCAGATGCCCACAATCAGAAAAGCCGTGCCCACGGTGTGCATCACGCCGACTGTCGCTCGGATACGAAGATACGGAAGAATTCCCAGCTTAGACAAGGCAATGCACGCGACCGTCAGCATCGTAATGGCAATCACATAAGCGGGGCCAACACCAAGCACCGGAAGGTGATCGTTCTTCTCGTTCTGATCAGGCATTTGTTAAGCTCCGTTCGGTTAGCACTTTGTTAGCCTAAGTGAACTACGCCATAAAGTTTACACCTAAACTACACCTTGACGTGCGGATTTTTATATTGTCCATGTTTGTTTGTTGTCCCCTTACCATACTGAATGGCAAACGTAGGACAATGATGCAGGCAACGAAGACATGCGGCGCACTGGTCCTTAACCCACACAGGTTTCTTATCCTTCATCTGAATGGCTTGAACTGGGCACTTTTGTGCGCAAAGACTACATCCGATGCACTTTTCTGAAACCGAGAAGTGCTGCGTCTTCCTTTCATTGTTGTATATGGGATCCATAAAAAGTCTCACTGCATACGGGACAACGCCCTGCATGTGATTACCAACAGATCGCTCTTTGATTCCGCTTAGTACAGCGTCAATATAACTCTCGGCTTTGTTGTTAATTTGCTGGACCTTTGCCTTGTCGCTCAAATCAAAAATTGGAGTCCAGGTATCAGGCATTTTGACGCTAAAACCAGCGTTGAGCTCTAGTCCTTTGCTAGCAAGAATCTTTTTTGCGTCAACAAACGTACAACCAGCCGTTGTCCCGTATGTTGTCACAATAAACATGTACGGCGTAGAGGCGCCAGTAACCTGGAGATTCTGCAAAAACTCACGAGTCGTAATGGGGAGCTCCCAGTTATAAACTGGCGTCACAATGCCAAGCATCTCATCTTCTGAGAGATTTACCTGGCCGTTTGATACCTCGATCGAGACTGCGGTGTCATCAAACTCCGCGGCAATTCGTTCGGCAACATATTTGCAATTGCCGGTTGCAGAAAAATACAAAATCATGTGTCCCTCTCCCGCGCGGTGATTGTTAGCCGCACTCCCTTGACACTAATAATAAGCCATTTCACCTGGTTAATATCAGTTACTACCCACTATATGAGTGTCCACCACACTGGACACTCAGAATCCTTTTTAAGCCTATGATTATTCAACGATGAGAAATAAATTACCTGTTCAAACAGCTGATTTTTTCTCTAACATCTCTGAAGGGAACACACCATGGAGCGAACAATTGACGTATCTACAAACCTGAGCACGCAAGTTCCGCCTGACACCATAAGCGTAGACATTACTATTCAAGGTGTTTCTAAGAACCGTGAAGAATGCACCGCCAAATATAACGAGCTACTTCAAACAATCAAAGATGCGCTACAGAAAAACGGGTTACCTGCCTCAATTCTGAAAAACAACAAATATTCAGTTTCTAGTCACCTGGTAAACCGATACAAAAAAGATGGCGAGGGTGACTATTATGTCGCCGAGAAAAAAATTAAAGGATATATTTTTCGTGCCAACTTATCTATTGAAGAGCGTCTTGAAAAAGATCTTGTCGAGAAAATCTGGAAAGCACTTATTACATGTGGTGATGAAGTGACCTTTTCAGTTGAATTCTCGATAGCACATAACGCCACTATTAAAGACAAACTATCTGTAGATGCCATTATTGCCTGTCATCAAAAAGCAAATCTTCTTGCTAAGGC
>JABZHE010000041.1:0-7193 GCA_015259025.1 Atopobium sp.
GCCAGGCCTAAAAGCCGACGCTAACACGCTGCAGAATCATAATCCCCCGCATATGGACTGCCTCCCATTTCTTATGTTCAAGAAATGGGAGGCAGTCCGATGACAAGGCGTTTTACGTTTTACGTGTCAGACGTTACTCAAGTTCAAAAGCTCCTGTGTAGAGCTGGTAGTACGTTCCTCTCTTGGCGAGAAGCTCATCGTGCGTGCCGCGCTCAATAATGCGTCCGTGGTCAAGAACGACAATAACATCTGCGTTTCTAACCGTAGAAAGACGGTGAGCAATAACAAAGGTGGTGCGGTCGTACATCAGAGCGTCCATACCACGCTGGACAATTGCTTCAGTACGTGTGTCAATGCTGGAGGTAGCCTCGTCCAGAATCATGACTGGTGGATCTGCGACTGCTGCGCGAGCAATGGAGATGAGCTGGCGCTGTCCTTGGGAGAGGGCGCTACCGTTGTCCTTGAGCATGGTGTGGTAACCCTCTGGAAGACGTTTGATAAAGTCATCGGCACCAGCAAGTTTTGCGGCCTTTACGCAGTCCTCATCAGTAGCATCAAGACGCCCGTAGCGGATGTTATCCAAGACGGTACCTGTAAAGAGGTTGACGTCTTGCAGAACAATACCGAGAGCACGACGAAGAGCGCTCTTCCTAATCTTGTTAATGTTGATGCCATCGTAGCGAATTTTGCCGTCTTCGATGTCGTAGAAGCGGTTGAGCAGGTTAGTAATGGTTGTTTTACCAGCGCCTGTTGCGCCAACAAATGCAACCTTCTGACCAGGTTTTGCATAAAGAGAAATATCATGCAACACGGTGTGGCCAGGCTCGTAGCCAAAGTCAACATCAAAGAGGCGAACGTCTCCCTTAACAGGGGTGTAAGTAACCGTGCCGTCACTGTGTGGATACTTCCAAGCCCAGTAACCGGTGCGGTACTCAGCTTCCTGAACTTTACCGTCAATGGTTTCTGCGTTGACTAAAGTAACGTAACCTTCTTCAGTCTCTGCTGGTTCATCAAGTAGCTCAAAAACTCGATTAGCACCAGCGATGCCCATAACAACAGAGTTAATCTGACTAGAAATCTGGTTAATCTGGGCGGAGAACTGACGTGTCATGTTGAGGAAGGGGACAGCTACAGCAATGGTGAAAGGCAGTCCAGACAAAGAAACGTTTTGAATGTTCAGAGTAATAAACACACCAGAAACTACAGCAACTACAACGTACATAATGTTGCCCAGATTGTTGAGGATAGGCATAAGCGTGTTGGCATAAAGGTTTGCATTTCTTGCAACAACCATCAGCTCATCGTTGATTTTGTCAAATGATTCAATAGTTTCTGCCTCATGACTAAAGACCTTAACGACCTTCTCGCCATTCATCATTTCCTGAATGTGTCCCTCTACATCTGCGGTGGTTTTCTGAGTCTTAACAAAGTTCTTTGCGGACTTACCACCAAGGTTTTTAGTAGCAAGGCCCATCAAAGAGAAGCCAAACAGAACAACCATGGCCATAAGTGCGCTGTAGTAAAACATGATGAATATAACTGCGATGATAACCACAGAGGTAAAAAGGAGGTTTGGAAGACTGGTACCAATCATCTGGCGCATTGCGTCAATATCATTGGTGTAATAGCTCATGATGTCGCCATTGAGGTGCGTATCAAAGTACCTAATAGGCAAGTCTTGCATGTGCGAGAACATCTTTGAACGCCATTTTTGCAGAGCTCCCTGGGTGACAATAGCCATACCCTGGGTAGAGATGATATTCGCAAGAAGTCCAATGACGTAGAAGGTGGCGAGAAGAGCCACGTTCTGGAAGACTAAGCCTTCAGCAGAATTCCAGTCACCACTATCAATAAAATTGGAGATGATAGACAGGATTCGCTCCAAGAAGACACTTGGGAGCGACTGCATAATTGCTTGGATAACAGCACCAAGGAGTGCTACAGGGAGAAGGACAGGATAGAACTCCCAGAGCATTTTAATGGTTCGAGTAAGAATTTTTCCCACGGGAAGCTTTGGTCTTGTACCGTTTGTTTCTGTTGTCCTACTCATGAGAAGTCACCTCACCTTCCTGAGACTGATTTTCATCAACACTTTGCTTGTTCTGTGAGAAGTACACCTCACGGTAGATTGGGTTATCTTTCAGGAGTTCTTTGTGCGTACCAATTGCGTTAATGCGACCGTTGTCCAGAACAATAATCTTGTCAGATTCTTCGATACTGGAAGTACGCTGAGCAATGATGATCTTGGTGGTATCAGGTAAGAAATCTTTAAGACCAGAGCGAATTAAAGAATCTGTCTTTGTATCAACAGCGCTGGTAGAGTCATCAAGAATAAGTACTTTTGGACGTCTAAGCAACGCGCGCGCAATACAGAGTCTCTGCTTCTGACCACCAGAAACGTTGTTGCCGCCCTGCTCGATATGAGTCTCATATTTATCAGGGAAGGTTTGAACAAAGCTATCAGCCTGAGCAAGACGAGCTGCCTCAAGAATCTCTTCATCGGTGGCGTCGGGGTTACCCCACAGGAGATTCTCTTTGATGGTACCGCTAAAGAGAACGTTTTTCTGAAGAACCATGGCAACAGCACCACGAAGAGTATCAATGTCATAGTCTTTGACGTTGTGTCCGCCAACAGAAACGCTACCAGCGGTTACATCGTATAGGCGAGGAATAAGCTGCACCAATGTGGACTTTGCAGAGCCGGTACCACCGATGATGCCGATGACCTCACCAGAGTTGATGTGAAGGTCTACACCAGATAGGGCTTCTCGACCCTCTGGACCGGAATAGGAGAATCCAACGTTCTCAAAATCAATGGATCCGTCTGTAACCTCGGTCAAAGGATTTTCTGGGTTGTTAATAGTGGAAGTTGCAAGAAGTACCTCACAGATGCGGCGAGCACCTTCTTCTGCAATGATGATCATGGCAAAGACAAAGGAAAGCATCATGAGTGCCATAAGCATCATAAAGCCATACGTAATAAGCGAAGAAAGCTGTCCAACGCCAAAGGCTGTTCCCTGAGAAGAGACAATGAGGTACGAGCCAAAGTACAGAATGAAGACAAATAGCACGTAAATAGTGAAGTTCATAAATGGAGAGTTCAGAGCCATGAGTCTCTCGGCTGCTGTAAAATCTTCGCGCAGCTCTTCTGAAGCCTTATCAAATTTCTGACGCTCAAAGTTTTCATTTACAAATGACTTAACAACGCGGATACCAGCTAAGTTTTCTTCAGCGGATTCGTTGAGCGCGTCGTATCTCTTAAATACCTTTTTAAAAATAGGAATGACTCTAGAAATAATGAAGTAGAGGCCAATTCCTAGAAGAGGCATGACGGCAACAAAAATAATGGCAAGCCAGCCGCCCATGATAAAGCCAGCAATAAACGCTGCAATAAACATAAATGGAGCACGAACGGCCAGGCGGATGAGCATCATAAATGCCATCTGTACGTTAGAAATATCCGTAGTAAGGCGTGTTACCAACGAGGACGAAGAGAACGCATCAATAGTGGTAAACGAGAAATTTTGGATATTACGGAACATATCACGGCGAAGATTGCGCGCAAAGCCCGTGGATGCTTTGGCAACAGAAATACCGGATAGTGTTCCAAACAGCAGCGACAGCATTGCCATAGCAGCAAGAACAGCTCCAGACTGAATGACAGCGTTTAGTTCTGCCCCCGTGCGAAGCGTATCAACAAGATTAGCTGTTCTAAAAGGAATGAGGATTTCTAAGATGGTCTCAATTAACACAAAGAGAGGAGTGAGGATAGTGTCTCTTTTGAACTCACCGATACTCTTTGAAAGCACTAAAGCAATCTCTTTAATGGAAAGATTGCTGACATCTACAATACCTGTCAGAGCAGAGGGAACCATAGCAGTTTCTGCTTCAGTTGATTCAATTATGTTTTCAAGTTCTTCAGTTGAAGTTACTTCTTCTGACATGCTGTTTCTCCCTTCTCGTCTCTGTTAATTGTGTCCCAATGTTCAACTAAACGATCTAGATATGCGCAGAATGTAACTTTTTCTTCATCAGAAAGAATAGACAATGCGCGCGCTTCAAATGACTCAATAGCCTCTTGAGCTTCTTTTGCTTGTTTGCGACCTTCTTTTGTTAAAGAAAGAAGTGTCTGCCTGCGGTCTTTGTCTACACGAGTACGTTCAACAAGACCTTTTGCTTCAAGTTTGCTCACCATTTCTGAAAGAGATGCAGAGGTATTCTTTGTCTTGGCGAGAAGATCTTTTTGTGTCATATCTCCATCACGATAGAGCGCAGTCAAAATAAATTGTTGACCGCCACGGCATCCGCGCGTGATGTAAAGATAATGACCTAGATGGCCAAGATTGCGAATAATGCGCATCTCTTGAGTAGGTGAGGTAGGTGCTTGATGCATGAGTACCTCCCGTAACAGAAATAATTCTTGTTAGGTATTCTACTCAAAAATTCTGAGATAGCAAGGTACTTAACAATTAAGTACCTAAGTTTTATTTTCTTGAAACAAAAGCAGGTAAATCAGGTTAGAGTTCCAGCTCTGTTTTTAAAGGTAGGCAAAATTTGCAAATAACCTACGAATTACCGCACCAGGAGACACCTTAGGAACGTTGTGAGGGCATCCTGGAATAAAGAGAAGTCGTGCGGTAGGGATTGCCTCAGCAATTCGACGAGTTTCCTCTGGATAAATCTCATCGTACTCACCTGCCATGACAACAACAGGAACGGAGATGTGTTCAAGGGACGCGGGGTCAATATGAGGGTTATCTACCATGAGCTCCAGATGCTCTGCAATACGAGCGGCCTCAGCAGGAGAAGGAACAGGGTAGCCGTCTTCTAGAACAGCACCTTCCCAGCCTTCAACTGCCCAACGTTTATTGCCCTCGATACTTTCATATAGCCAGGTCATATCACCCAGAGTATCAGGCTCAAGATTTGCTCCGATAGATACGAGAGAAGCAACTACGTCTGGATAGTCACGTGCCAGAAGAAGACCAAGAATAGCTCCGTCAGAAAAGCCCACAATATGAGCAGATGAAACACCAAGCTGCTTCAGGACAACATACGCATCTTCTGCCATCTGCTCGTAGGTAAAGGCGGCAGTTCCTCGGGTGCTTAAGCCCTGATCTCTTGAATCAATACCAATTGCGATGTAGCCGCGGCTGCATACTTCATCAATGACAGTTCCAAAGATGCCGTGTTCTTCACCGTTTCCGTGGAGAAAAACAATGGGTGTAGCAAAGGTATCGTCGGGAACAGATGCTAAATAAGCCGCAGTTGAAGCAAGGTCTTCACAGGGTTTCTCGCCAGCAGAGGCGTGGGGAGTGTAGACAAACGTTGCAATTTCTGCGCCGTCATCAAGCAACACCTGAAGATGACTCTTCAGGTGTGCTGTTGGCTTGCTATAAGGTTTTGGGCGGTAGACGGGTGGAAACTCGACCACGTATGCTCCTAGCTATCCGCGTTTTAGTTCTTCTGGCTTGGATGCGCTTTGAAGAAGTCAAAGCGAGGAGGGAGCTCTTCAAGCTGGTGCTCCTCTGCGCTCTGGCCAAGCTTTGTAGCAAGCTCTTTTGGACCCATAAAGGCATTCTCCCAAGAGAAGAACTCCTCATGTGGGAAGTTGAGAGCATCTGCAATGCGCTCGCAGCCTTCCGGAACAGCCGGGTGCATAAGCAGCGTGATGGTCTTGAGCGCATAGAATGCATCAGCAAGTGCCTGGTCGTAGGCCTCGTCATTGCCCTGAGCGGCCTTGGAAGCCTCGCCCCAACGCTTGTTTTCTGCGCGAGCGTACTCATCAACAGCGGCAAGCGCGGAATGCGCGTCAAAACCGTATGCAAGCTGCTCGTATTTCAGCAGAATCTCTTGAGCAGCATCGATAACTTCCTGATGAGGCTCACTGATAGGCAGGTGACCACCACACGCATTGGCTGCACCATACAAGCAGCTACGAGCCATGCGGTTAAAGATGTTAGTGAGAAATGCTGACTCCTTGAGCGCTGGATCAACAACGCGAGGATCATCTTTTACCAGAAGATCTGGCTCGCCGTCCTTGCCCTTCCTTGATACGGAGGTGTCAAAAGCCTTTGGCGAGAAGGACACAGCGCGCTGATCAAGGCCAAGCGAGAGCCAGTGAGCGCGGAGCTGCTCTGGAGTGTAGGACTCAAGGAGCTCTTCGGCCATTGGAGGTTTGATAGCACCAGAGCTGGAAGCCTTCTTGTTCATAAAGAGAATGTGGTAGTTAGCAACTGGAGTATCGGTGGTAAGACCCCAATCAAGTGCATCCCACAGTGGGTTCTGGACAATGCAGTAGAAGAAGATGTTGTCCTGACCAATAAACTGGTAGACGGCAGCATCATCGCTGCACCACCAATCGCGCCACTCGTCAGAAGAGTAGCGAGAACCACCGTTGCTGGCGTCTTCAGAAAGAGCAGCACGTGTGAAGGTGATAGGAGCCCAAAGGGACTCAGTCCAAACCCAGATAGTAAGATCTTTGAGGTCCTCAATGTCAGGAGACTTAAGACCCCAAGAAATATTGCCCGTCATGCGATAAGGCAGGAGGGTCTTGCTTGTTCTAAAACGAATTCCAGCCTCTTTGAGTTTCTCGCGAGCTTCATCTCTATCTTGCCAGTTTTCAAAAACAACAGAGAAGGAAGAGGCGTTCCCTTCTGGCTCAATGACACTATGAGCTGGGAGGGAAGAGGCAACACTATCAAAGTCTTGGCGGTAGGAATTTTGGATATAGATAATAGGCTCGGTCAGAGTCTCTTGAACGGTAGAAGTAACAACTGAGCGAATCTGTGGGTTGTTCTTCCACTTCTCTACAAGGTTGTTTAGGAACTCTTTGTATTGTGGCAAGTCAAAGTACCAGCTTGGTGCAGGGCGAAGCTCTGGTGTGGTGCCGGTGAGCTGTGAAACAGGAGCAATGAGCTCTTCTGGGTTGAACTGATGACCCAGGTCGCATTCTTCTGCGTAAGCTTTTTCTGACTTACAACCCTTGATAGGGCAGCGTCCATTGACCTGGCGGCCGTTAAGGAACGTTTGAGCCTCGGTATCATAGAACTGCTTGGTTGAGAGCTTGGAGAGTTTACCGCGCTCGTAGAGGCGGTGCATGATGCTGTCAGCCATCTCTTCGTGGATCTTTGCAGCGGGCTCTAGCGCGGAACCGCCGTAGAAATCAAGCGAGATATTGTAGGCGTTAAGAG
>JABZHE010000042.1:0-7124 GCA_015259025.1 Atopobium sp.
GAGCAATACCGTGCGTTGCGTGGACAACGTAATCGCCCGGCTTAAACGGGAACGTCACCGTTGTGGGGTCAATGCGCTTGGAGCGCTTCTTGTTGCGCGCGCTTCTGGCCGTCAGGTCCGAGACAGAAAGCACTGCTAGATTAGCCGTAGGGATGATGATTCCCGCAGGAACAGGCGCATCGGTAAACGTGACGCGACCGCGCTTGAGTGGTGCGTAGGCTCCGTTTTGGTCTGGCTCGTTTTCAAGCGCCGTTCCCAACGACTCCTCAAACGGAATGGACTCATCCGAGAAAAGCAGCTTGAGGTGTTCGCGATCGGCACGATCTGGCACCGCAAACACTACCGCATCGCGATCTTGCACCAGTTGCCTGACGCGGCCCAAAAGCTTTGTGTCCGAGCCTGCAATAGACGGCTGCACCACAGAAAGCTCTGCCGTTACCGCAGCTCCCGTGCGCAAAAGTGACGAGAAGGACAGGCGCTGTTGCGAGCCAAAGTCCATAGCCTTGGGGTCCGTGTACAGACCATCTAGTTTCACTTTTGATGTCACCGCAGATGCAGAAATCTCATCAAAGGCGCGCTGGCAATCGTCAAACAGCGAGCGTGGCTCTGCAAGAACTACCAGCGTCTCTGAAGAGATATGCTCAAGCGGGCTGGCAGATCCTCCGTACAGCACGGGCAGATAGCGCTCAAGCGCAGGTGCCTGGGCTCCACGCTGAATAAGCTCCAGGTCAGCGGCGAGTGCAGAGTTCTCTTGCGCTCGCGTATAGAGCGCTTCCTCTGCGCGGCGAATGGTCTCTTTGGTGAACGCAAGCTCTCTAGCTGGTGCGACGGTTACCTCATCAATAGCACCGATAGTCTGGCCAGTTGCCGCTACCATGCGCCTAATGCGGTCAATCTCGTCTCCAAAGAACTCAATACGCACGGGACTTGTGGCCTGAGCTGGGAAGATATCAACCGTGTCGCCGTGAATGTGGAAGGTGCCTGGTGCATCCACTTCGCCCGTGTCGGCGTATCCCATGCCGACAAGCAGCGAAGCTACGTCCTCAAAGGGAACGTCGTCGCCAACGGTGAACGTTGCAGGAAGAAAATAGCCCGAACCAACAGGGGGAACCCTGCGCATCAGCGCGTGGGCGCTTGCAACTACAATGACCTTCTCGCCAGCGGAAAGCTTGGCGATGGCACGGCACCTGGCGCCAATGAGGGCGTCGTCCGGCGTGGTATCCGACCAGGGGCGATCCTTGCGGTTGGGATAGCACAGCACTGCGTCGTTGCCCAGCCATGCCGCGAGCGAGCGCGCCGTGCGGTCCGCAGCGTCCTCTCCTGCGACAACAAGCAAGCACGGACGGGGATTCTGCACCCAGAGCGCAGCCAGCATCAGCGGACGAGCGCTTTGCGAGAGGGACAGCGTGGCGTCAGATCCGCGCGAAAGCTCTCGTTTCAGCTTCTCTAGCTCGGGTGCGCTCAGTAGTTGAGCTGCAACTCTATTGATAAACACACAGTCTCCCGCCATGCCGCTAAACCCACATGCAAACGCATGCGGGTTACACCAAACCTTGCTGGACGTGGCGCGACTGGCGCGCAGGCGCGTATGCCGTAACGGCTGACCGCACAAACATCTGCCAGCGACGTCCGCCGCGCGTGCTCGCGACGTCCCACGAACAGGTTTGATAACTTTTCAATTGGGCTGTTATTGTAGCTGTTATGCAGCTATTTTGCTATTCTCGCCTCACGTGATAACGTAACTACATACTGGGTACACATAGAAGGAATTGAGGAGAGGTTATGCCCAGAGAATCAAAGAAAGTCAAGGTAGAACGCAGCATTGAGCTGTGCCGACGCATGCACGAGCTCTATCCAAGCGTCCAGAGCGCGCTGGATTATCACGACGCGTTTACCCTGCTCATCAGCGTTATGCTTTCGGCGCAAACTACTGACGCCGCGGTAAATAAGGTCACACCCGAGCTGTTCCGCCGCTGGCCCGACGCACCGTCCATGGCGGCCGCCAATGCTGTCGAGGTTGGAGAGGTCATCCAGACCATCGGCTTCTGGCGCGCGAAGGCCAAGCACTGCGTAGAGACGGCGCAAATTCTGCTGACGGAGTACGGCGGAGAAGTTCCGGGCACCATGGAAGACCTGGTCACGCTCCCGGGCGTTGGTCGAAAGACCGCAAACATCGTCCTCAACAAGATGTTTGACGTGGTCGACGGCATCGCGGTAGACACGCACGTGTACAGGATCTCCAAGCGCATGCGCCTGAGCTCGGCTTCTACGCCGCTGGCTGCCGAGAAAGACCTGCTCGCACTTCTCCCCCACGAACTCTGGAAAGATGTCAACGAAGAGTGGATTCACTTTGGGCGAGAAACCTGCACTGCTCGCAACCCCAAGTGCGTCGGTTGTCCCATGAGCGACATCTGCCCCTCTTACGAGCAGCCCAACCGCTGGTTCAAGGGGTAATCGCGGGTGCGAGTGCGAGCGGGTGCACGGGCTGGAAGTTCCACATAACATGCAGGTCAGACCGGTGTTCACGCAGGTGGACACCGGTTTTTTGTACGACGACAGCGTCGTGTGCGGACAAACTTGCAGTTCGGACGCGCGAAGCGCTGCTGCGAGCGCACGGGGTTTCTCGCCAGGAACGCTACGTGAGCCTGAAAAGTGCATGAAGTCTGAGTACATTTACTCAGACATGACGAGAAAAACCGGCAAATAGCTCAGACTTGGTGAACTTTTCCGGCAAATTATTCAGACATGGCGAGAAAATCAGGCTCCATGAAAGAGCGAACTCGGACGCGCTTTAACCTCTGCCTGAAAAGCGAGCCTGAAAAGCGAGCCTGAAAAGTGCAAAGATTCTGTATTTTGGATACAGATTCTTTGATGAAATCAGGCAAATCCACCGAATCTTTGATGTTTTTCGGCAAAAGTTACAGATTCTTTTAAGAAATCAGGCGCGGAGCAAATCCGGCACGGAGCAAATCAGGCGCGGAGCAAATCAGGCGCGGAGCAAAAATTGAGCGCCCCTAGATTACACAACTCCCAGGTAGAAGAATGCGTAGTTGAGCACGTTGATTAACGTGTACAGACCGCCAATGACCAGGTAGGGCCAGAGGTGCGCTTTGGTGATTGCGATAAACTCGCGGATAAACGCCGTGGGCCAGTACCAGCCTTTGGTGTGCGAACCGATGCCATCTGCCTTAATGCCCAGGTTGTGGGCGTATTCGGCGCAACGGAAAACGTGGAAATCGCTGGTAACAACCGCTGTGGTGAATTCGCTGTCAGCAGGCGCGTCGTTGCTGGTAACCGATCCGCCAGCAGGCGCGTCGTCGGCCGCTGCGGAGGTACGGTCGGCGCGAATCACAGCTAGCGAGTACCTAAGATTTTCCCAGGTAGTAGTGGACTTGTCTTCCATGAGAATTGCGTCAGCTGGAACACCTTTCTCCAGAAGATAGTCGCGCATGGCCTGAGCTTCGGAGACAATCTCGTCAGCGCCTTGACCACCAGAAACAACAAACTTTCCGTGCTGATGCTGCTTATTCCACAGCTCAAGTGCCTTATCAATCCTGCCTGCAAGCAGCGGAGTTGGTCGCGGACCGTCAAGCCCAGCGCCGTGAATAATGATGTAATCGTATTGGCGTCGGCGGGGAAGCAAACGATACACCCACGAATAGAACAGCAAAGCCATAAAGGTAAACGAGAACCACAGGCCCTCGAGCGTAAAAAGTCCCAGCACAAAGACAATAATGTGTCGAACGTCCGGGTCAAAATAATTCACGATGGTCGGCGACGCAATCAGCAGAACAAGGAATCCAGCCATCAAAAACGGCAGCATCGATGTCAGTGAAAATCCGTTATTTTTTACCACAACTATGGTGTTGATCAGCAAGAAACCAATGGTCAGAAATGGTGTCAGCAGTACAAGAGTAACCAGAATTAGTCCAAGGATAAAGTTGTTCAGCCTCAGCACCAGAAGAATTGATGACCACGCAAGAGCCGCGAACAGAAAAAGTGCATTGCGGAACTGTCTAGGTTCCTTGATAAATGAGTAAATAAACAGTACACCCGGAATAACCGCTGGAGCCAGCAGGATGGCGTACGAGATCATGTACTGCCAGTCAAGGTGAACGCCAGCGTCTTTGAGTAGGGTGTCTAAAAGCATGTGAATTCCTTCCTTGACCAGTGGATTTCTCTTCTTGAAGCAGCTTGCTTAAAAACTCATGTGGCGAGAAACCCGTCTACTAGAATTCTAACAAAGCGCCCCTGCATAACACCACGGAGCAACCGCGTACAACAGAAAAGTGGACATCTGCCCATTTGATTCGGTGAACGGTTACCGTTCGCCGATAAGCGTTGTTTCTCATCGGTCGGGGGTTTGTTGAGCGGTATGTTAGCGTACGCATTGTCTACGTGCGCAAATATCGGATATTTGCAAACCGCATTTCTCGTCAGGCTAAAATTCATGAAAGTCTGCTCAACCTTTCACGGTTTCGTTCTAGCTTTGCGCAAAAAAGTACTTGAAAATGTACTTCGCGAGTAATCGCGGGTGCTTGCGGGTGATCGCGAGTGCTTGCGAGTGATCGCGGTTGATTGCTCGTGCACGCGAGCTTTCGCAAAAACGTTTATTAGCCTCGTCAGTGTCACGCAAAAGGCGTGCTCCTCCACGAGGTAGGTAGTGTTTCAACTGCAGAAACACAGATTTTAGGAGGGTTTTATGAAGGGTTATGCAATGCTCAAGATCGGCGAGTCCGGCTGGATTGAGAAGGAGACACCAAAGTGTGGTCCTCTGGACGCAATCTGCAAGCCACTTGCGGTCGCAATTTGTACATCTGACATTCACACTCTGTGGGAGGGCGCAATTGGCGACCGTCACAACATGATTCTTGGTCATGAGTGCTCCGCAGAGGTTGTCGAGGTTGGCGAGTGCGTCAAGGACTTCAAGCCTGGCGATCGCGTCCTCGTTCCTGCAATTACTCCAGACTGGAACTCCCTTGAGGCACAGGCTGGCTACTCCATGCACTCCGGTGGCATGCTGGCTGGCTGGAAGTTCTCCAACTTCAAGGACGGCGTCTTCTCCGAGTACTTCCATGTAAACGACGCTGACGGCAACCTCGCTCACATGCCAGAGGGCATGGATCCAGCAGACGCCTGCATCCTTTCCGACATGGTTCCAACTGGCTTCCACGCAGTTGAGCTGGCTGGCGTTGAGTTCGGCGACACCGTCCTGGTCATCGGCATTGGACCTGTCGGCCTTATGTCCGTTGCTGGTGCTGCACTCCACGGTGCTTCTCGCATCATTGCTGTTGGTACCCGTCCAGTCTGCGTCGAGGCAGCTAAGGGCTACGGCGCAACCGACTTCATCTCCTACAAGGACGGCCCAATCTGGGAGCAGGTCATGGAGCTCACCGGCGGCAAGGGCGTTGACCGCGTCTGCGTCGACGGCGGCGGATGCGAGACCTTCGAGGACGCTGTCAAGGCACTCAAGCCTGGCGGAAAGATTGGTAACGTCAACTACCTCGGTTCCGGCGACTACGTCAACATTCCTCGCGTCGAGTGGGGCGTTGGTATGGGCCACAAGGACATCCGTGGCGGCCTTATGCCTGGCGGCCGTCTGCGCATGGAGAAGCTCTCCAGCCTGGTCACTTCCGGCCGTCTTGACCTTCACTCAGAGGTTACTCACCTCTATCACGGCTGGGATCACCTCGAGGAGGCTCTCTTCACCATGCGTGATAAGCCAGCTGACCTCATCAAGCCAGTTGTTGTTATCGACTAGGCAACCAATCAGGTAGCGTAATTTAGTACGTTTAAGCTGGCGAGAAGTTCGGTTTTCTCGCCAGCTTTTTGCGCTGGTGGGCGCCAACGGAGTTTAGGAAGCGGTTGTATTCATGAAAATCCTTGTTGTATCAGGCTTTCTTGGAGCTGGTAAAACCACCTTCATTCAGGAGCTCGTGCGCCGGACTGGGCGTGATTTTGCTATCTACGAGAATGAATATGGCCAGGCAGACATCGATGCGCGTCGCCTGAGGCAGGACTCCGACCTCAAAGTTTGGGAGTCTACCGAGAACTGCATTTGCTGTTCGGGTAAGCAGGATTTTGCGACGTCGGTGCTGACCATTTCAAACACCATTGACCCCGAGTATTTAATTGTTGAACCAACTGGCGTGGCTAAGCTGCAGAGCATTCTTGATAACGTGAATCAGGTGGCTTGGGAACGCATTAGTTTGCTGGCGCCGGTTACCGTGGTCGATGCCGTTTCGTGGCAGAATCAGCGCACCGATTTTCCAGAGATTTTTGACAATCAGCTGAGCGCCGCCGCGAGCGTAGTGATTTCAAAGCTTTCTCCAGGTAGTGAGGATGCTGCCGAGCCCATTAAGCAGCTTGCGGCAGAGATGAATCCGCAGGCAGAGGTTATCGCCGAATCTTCGTATGCTGACATTCCCGACGAGTGGTGGAATGCCCTGCTGACTCGCGCGCTTGACGGTTCTGTTCTTAAAGATCCAGCTAGCGAGAAGGACGAGGGGCCTGACCTGGAAACTATGGCCCTCACTCACGCTGAGCTTCCAAGTCCAACGCACTTGATTTGGCTTTTAGACGCAGCGTCGGCTGGCGTTTTTGGAAAGCTTGCGCGCGCAAAGGGAACGTTGCCGTGTGGTAATCAGTGGGTCAAGTTTGACCTGGTAGAACGTGCGTGGGCCATTACGGGTGATGAGCCTCAGGAAGAGTCTAGGTGTGTGTTTATTGGCCGCGACCTGCTGCGTCATGGACTTCGCGAGGCGTTTGTGCCGGCGTTCTGGCACGAGCAGTCGGACTTGGCTGACGAGCACGATCACTCGCATTGTGATCATGAGCACGGTCATTGCGTGCATGAGCATTGCGATCATGAGCATGGCCACTGCGAGCACGAACACGCAGATCACGAGCACCACGCGCACGGCGAGCACGGCGAACACTGAGTCGCGAGCGCATAAAACCTGCAACTAAAAAGAGCCTCCGATTGAACTACCTCCTATTTCTTGGACACGAGAAATAGGAGGTAGTTCAAAACACACTTAAGTCAGATAATCTGTCAAAAAGACGTATACATGACGCTGAAAATACCTCAAACGCGCAGATTATCTTCATTAGGTGTGTAATAT
>JABZHE010000043.1:0-6911 GCA_015259025.1 Atopobium sp.
AAGCTAGAGCAATCGCGCTGGATTCATGAGCCTGAAATGAACACCAAGTCTGAGCAAAAGTACTCAGACTTGGCGAGAAAAACAGGCAAATCGCTCAGACATGGCGAGAAAATCCGGCAAATCATTCAGACTTGATGCGCTTTTCAGGCTGCTGCAAAAGCACCCCAGCTTGATGCACTTTTCAGGCTGCAGCAAACGCACCCAAGCTCCATGCGCGCCGAGCGCGCAGGTTTCTCGCCAGGCAAACAAAAAAGAGGCCAGACCGAAGTCTGACCTCTCCAGTAAGCTATGTAGGATGGACTTACTTAAGGGTGACGGTAGCGCCAGCCTCCTCGAGCTGAGCCTTAGCAGCCTCAGCGTCCTCCTTCTTAGCGCCCTCGAGGACTGCCTTAGGAGCACCCTCGACGACCTCCTTTGCCTCCTTGAGGCCAAGGTTGGTAAGAGCACGGACAACCTTGATGACGCCGATCTTGTTGTCGCCGAAGCCCTCGAGGACAACGTCAAAGTTGGTCTTCTCCTCTGCCTCCTCAGCAGCGCCACCAGCTGCAGGAGCAGCAGCGACAGCTACAGGAGCAGCAGCGGAAACGCCAAAGACGTCCTCAAGCTCGTGAACGAGCTCAGAAAGCTCGAGTGCTGGCATCTCTTTAAGGGCCTCAATGATCTCATCTTTAGTGACAGCCATGTCAATTCTCCTTTTTAAACGATGCAGCCTTTGTACTGCATCTGGGCAAAAGCCCGGCTTGTATGTGTGCGTTTAAGTGTGTCTACACTCTCACGCGGTTTGCGCCAATGCGCGGGTACAACAAAACGTTGCTTATGCAGCGTTCTTCTGATCTGCGACTGCAGAAAGAGCGGTTGCGAGTCCACGAGCTGGACCAGCGCAAACCTGTGCAATACCGGTAAGTGGGCTTGCAACAACGAAGACAAGCTTTGCAATGAGCTCCTCGCGAGAAGGAAGATCTGCGTAAGCCTTTGCCTCGTCAGCAGTAAGTGCCTGACCATCAGCGATACCACCAATGAACTCAACTTTCTTGAGCTTCTTGGCCTGATCCTTGATGACCTTAGCGGCCTCGACAGGATCATTCTCATAGAAAACGTATGCGCAGGTACCGGCGAGCATCTCGTCAATCTCTGGCATACCAGCGTTCTTAAGAGCAATCTTGACGATGTTGTTCTTATAGACCTTCATGTGAGCGCCTGCTGCGGTAAGTGCGCGGCGAAGCTCCTGAGTCTCCTTTACGGAGAGACCACGATAGTCGATAACAAACAGGCCCTTGGAGTTGTCGAGAGAAGCGGAAACCTTCTCGAGCAAATCAAGTTTAGACTGAGCTGGCATGTAGTACACCTCCTTTATCATGTCTCGGGCACGAGCGCCAACAGGTGCGGCCCTCACATGAAAAGACCCCACTTTGGCAACCAAAGCGGGGTCTGGATGTACTAATCTCAAGACCACCTCGGCAGGCGGGAATTCCCATTAAGCCTTGGGTTCAAGGCGCCGGCTGTCTTTGGCAGCGAACGTGCAACTACAAGACGTCTGTCTTGCGTTGGATATTGTGCAGCAAAAAACTATCCAAGTCAAGGTTGAGCGCACAATTTCTTTCTCTTCACAAAAATTTGACGAGAAGGGCGGCTAAGCAGCTACGCACAACTCAGCCACACACATCAGCCACACGCGCGCCGCAAGCAGAATCCACGCCTCAAACCGCACGCCCACTGCAAGCAGAGTCCACGCCTACACCACATGCACGCTTCAAGAAAAATCCGGTACCTGCAAGCAGATACCGGATTAAACGTGCTAGGTACTTCTAAGCGTAAAGCTTAGTCCTCCATGAGGTTACGAACCTTGGTTGGATCAACCTTGATGCCAGGGCCCATAGTAGAGGAAATAGCAACGGTCTTGACGTACTTACCCTTAGCGCTGGATGGCTTGACGCGAATAATCTCAGAGAGAAGCGCGCCATAGTTCTCAACAAGCTGCTGGACCTCAAAAGAAGCCTTGCCGATTGCAACGTGGCAGATACCAAAACGGTCTGCACGATACTCAACACGACCAGCCTTGAGCTCGTTAACCATCTTTGCAACATCCATGGTAACAGTGCCGAGCTTAGGGTTAGGCATAAGGCCACGAGGACCAAGAACACGACCAAGACGACCAACCTTACCCATCATCTGAGGGGTTGCGATTGCTGCGTCAAAGTCAAGCATGCCCTTCTCGACCTCTGCGATGAGCTCGTCGCCACCGACGATGTCAGCGCCAGCTGCCTCAGCCTCGCGGGCCTTCTCGCCCTCTGCGAAGACTGCAACGCGAACGGTCTTACCAGTGCCGTGAGGCAGAGAGATGGAACCGCGAACGTTCTGGTCAGCCTTACGAGTATCGACACCAAGGCGAATTGCTACCTCAATGGTCTCGTCAAACTTAGCAGTTGCAAGCTCCTTAGACAGGGTTACTGCCTCTTTTGGGCTGTAGAGGTTTGCACCGTCTACCTTGGCAACTGCATTCTTGTAGTTCTTTCCGTGCTTAGGCATTATGTACCTCCTGTGGTTAGCGGGCGTCTGCCCTCCCACTCCTGCATCTTCCGTCCATAGTTACGCCCTCTTGGCGAGAAACCCAACTACGTGCACTAACGTCGGATGCTCTGACAAAAACAACCGTCAGCCACGCAAATGGCTGACGGGAGTAAACACTACTCGGCGATGGTTACACCCATGGAACGAGCGGTACCAGCGACGATCTTCTTTGCAGCCTCAATGTCGTTTGCGTTGAGGTCAGGCATCTTGATCTCAGCGATCTTGGTGAGCTGCTCCTGGGAGAGCTGGCCAACCTTATCGCGCTGAGGAACACCGGAACCACCCTTGAGGTGAAGCTCCTTCTTGATGAGCTGAGCTGCTGGAGGAGTCTTGGTTACGAAGTCAAAGGAGCGATCCTCGTAAACAGAAATCTCGACTGGGATGATGTCGCCAGCCTTGTCCTGAGTTGCAGCGTTGAATGCCTGGCAGAACTGCATAATGTTGACCTGTGCAGCACCCAGAGCTGGTCCTACTGGAGGAGCTGGGTTTGCCTGGCCTGCAGGAATCTGCAGCTTAATAAAGTTAACAACCTTCTTTGCGGGCATGTTAAGCCTCCTGTTTGAATACGTTTGAGTCTATTCTCGCGCACTCCCGAGAAGCAATCCACAAGGGACGAGAAGTGCGGGATAAGCCGTTAGTTACTAGTCTATCAGGGAAATCTGATCCATGGTGAGCTCAACCGGAGTCTCGCGACCAAAGATGGTGAGCATTACCTTGATCTTGCCGGACTCTGCGTTGACCTCGGAGACAGTACCGTCGAAATCAGCGAGAGGACCAGAAAGAACATGAATTGCCTGACCGACCTCAATATTGGTTGCTGTACGCTTAGGTACAGGGCTACCCGTCTTCATGCCGCCACGACGCATAATCTTATCGAACTCATCGCGACGCAGAGGAACTGGCTTGCCGTCAATGCCAACAAAACCAGTTACGCCTGGGGTGTTGCGAACAACAGCCCAAGTATTGTCATCCAGCTCCATGCGAACAAGAACATAACCTGGGAAAACCTTGGACTCTTTGGTCTCGCGCTTGCCGCCGTCCTTGACCTCAGTAACTTCCTCAGTAGGAATCTGAATATCAACAACAGCACGCTCAAGACCATAGGTCTCAATACGGTGCTCAAGATCTGTCTTTACCTTGTTCTCATAACCTGAATAGGTGTGAACTACATACCAGCGCTTAGCCATTGATTATCCCCTCAGTCCAGTAAAGGCGACGAGACCAGCAACAATGCCAGTATCAACCAGCCAAGTTACCAAGCCAAAGAAAATGATTGTTGCAATTACGGCTACAGAGAAACCAGCAAGCTCAGAGCTTGAAGGCCACACAACGCGGTGCATTTCTGTACGAACGCCTGCAAAATAAGCACCCAGGCGGCCAAAGAAGCCAGGGTTAGCGTTACGCTGAATGGACTTCTCCTGCTTCTTTGCCTCGGCCTTAGTGGCCTTAGCAGAAGCTTCAGGAGTAGCTTCAGCCTGAAGGGCCTCACGCTGGGCGCGCTCTTCTGCGCGAGCCTTACGTGCGCTCCTCTTATTGCGCTCCTTATTTGCCATCCTACGCTCCCTTGGATGTTATACCTACATACAAACCGGCCAACCCTTATGGGAAGGCCGGTGAAGTTATCTGGCAGGCCAGGAAGGACTCGAACCCTCAACAAACGGTTTTGGAGACCGCCGCTCTACCATTGGAGCTACTGGCCTAGAACGAACCCACCTAGCCTAGCGGGTCTCGCGATGTACCGTGTGCTTGTGGCACCATGGGCAGTACTTCTTCAACTCCATACGATCTGGGTTGTTGGACTTATTCTTGTCCGTAGTGTAATTACGACGCTTGCACTCAGTGCAGGCGAGAGTAACGAGTGTACGCATTGATCCTCCTGAACACGGTCACGAGATGTATTCTCGAAATGTGACGCGGTTGCTTAGGTTAGCACCCACTACCCAGAGATGTCAATACTTTTCTCTAATTACTCTAGGCGTTCACATATTTTTCTCGACAAAAAACCCGGCGCGCAAAAAGCACGCCGGGTAAGTTAGCAACTTTAAAAGAAGTTACTCGATGACGGTGGAAACACGGCCATCGCCGACGGTGTGGCCACCCTCGCGGATAGCGAACTTCAGACCCTGCTCAAGAGCGATTGGGTGAATGAGCTCGCAACCAACGGTGATGTGGTCGCCAGGCATAGCCATCTCTACCTTGCCACCGTTTGCATCGGTGAGCTCGTAGATGTCGCCGGTTACGTCAGTTGTACGGAAGTAGAACTGTGGACGGTAACCAGAGAAGAATGGGGTGTGACGGCCGCCCTCTTCCTTAGTAAGAACATAAACCTCACCGGTGAACTTCTTGTGTGGAGTAACGGTACCAGGCTTGCAGAGAACCTGACCGCGCTCGATATCCTCGCGCTTAACACCACGAAGAAGAATACCAACGTTGTCGCCAGCCTCGCAGAAGTCCATAGTCTTACGGAACATCTCAATGCCAGTAGCAACAGAAGCCTGAGTTGGCTTAATACCAACGATCTCGACTGGCTCGTTGAGCTTGAGCTCACCACGCTCAACACGGCCGGTAGCAACGGTACCACGACCAGAAATGGTCATGACGTCCTCGATTGCCATCAGGAATGGCTTCTCGTTGTCACGAGCTGGTGTTGGGATGTAGGAGTCAACGGTGTGCATGAGCTCACGGATGGACTCAACCCACTTCTCCTCGCCGTTAAGAGCGCCGAGAGCGGAACCACGGATGATTGGAAGGTCATCGCCTGGGAAGTCGTACTCGGAGAGAAGGTCACGGGTCTCCATCTCGACGAGGTCGATGAGCTCGTCATCGTCGACCATGTCGCACTTGTTCAGGAAGACGACGATGTAAGGAACGCCGACCTGACGTGCAAGAAGGATGTGCTCACGAGTCTGAGCCATAGGACCATCGGTTGCAGCAATAACGAGGATTGCGCCGTCCATCTGAGCTGCACCAGAAATCATGTTCTTGATGTAGTCTGCGTGGCCAGGGCAGTCGACGTGAGCGTAATGGCGCTCCCAAGTCTCGTACTCAACGTGAGCAACGGAAATGGTAATACCACGCTGACGCTCCTCTGGAGCCTTATCGATGTTCTCGAAGGCGGTGAAGTCTGCCTTGCAGCCCTCGGTCTCAGAGAGAACCTTGGTAATTGCTGCGGTAAGGGTAGTCTTACCGTGGTCGACGTGACCAATGGTACCGATGTTTACGTGTGGCTTTGTGCGGTCAAACTTTTCCTTGGCCATTGCCAATCCTCCTTCTGGAACTAACCCTCGGGCTAGACCGTGGTGAAAAAACGTCTGTTTATACTCAACGGCGCAAATGTCTAGGACATGTACGCCGTAAAGAGTCTGGTACCGGCGACTGGATTCGAACCAGTGACGTCACGGGTATGAGCCGTGTGCTCTAACCAGCTGAGCTACGCCGGCATAAATGCCGCTTGAAAAATGGAGCCCGCGACCGGATTTGAACCGGTGACCTCTTCGTTACCAACGAAGTGCTCTACCTACTGAGCTACACGGGCGTGGTGGGGATACTTGGACTCGAACCAAGGAACCCAGAGGGAGCGGATTTACAGTCCGCCGCAGTTGCCGCTGTGCCATATCCCCGAATGCCGTTTTCAAGCACTCTAGAAGCAATTGTGTACGCTGTTTACCTTGCAGTTTAACGTACGCAGGAAGTCTAGTTGATCTTCCAATTACCTCTCAAGCGGGAAAATATTACGATTGAATAAAAATCTTGTCAACGTAATCCACCCAACCGGGCGTATCTTATCAAATATTTTCCACAATTCCAAGCGATTTTCTCGCCACAATTCCATGCGGTTTTCTGGCCACAACTTCAAGCGGGTTTCTTGCCACAACTCCACCGATTTTCTCGTCACACTCCAAGCGGGTTTCTTGCCAGACGCATACGGGCTTTTACAGTTATCTATAGGAGCCATACGCGATACGTCGCGAATGCCCTAAAATTCGCACGAAAAAAGCCAGGCAATGCCTGGCTGAAAATTCAAGTGGTGCCGCCACCAGGCTTCGAACCCGGGACCTACTGATTACAAGTCAGTTGCTCTACCAGCTGAGCTATAGCGGCATCAAGTGCAGAGGCTATTCTATAGACTTTTCTGACTTTGGTCTAGTCTCAATTTTCGAGAAATTTTTCTCCACAAACTGGTCGATGCAGCATGTAGGAGCACTTCCCTTTTGTAGGAGCTAACTTGGTGCTAATGCGCTACTCATCAAGTCTGGCTAGCCTGAAAACCGCATCATGTCTGTGTAAAACAGCTCAGACTTGGCGAGAAAAACCGGCAAATAGCTCAGATATGGTGAACTTTT
>JABZHE010000044.1:0-6863 GCA_015259025.1 Atopobium sp.
AGGATGTGCACCGCTGACGATAGGTTACGAGCGCACGGGTTTCTCGCCAAACGCGCCCGCCTTTTGCTGGGTGCGCCTGAAAAGTGCAAAGAATCTGTATTTGCGGCATCGATTCTTTAACAAAATCAGGCAAATCCACAGATTCTTTTACATTTTTAGGCAGAAGTTACAGATTCTTTAAAGAAATCAGGCGCGTTCTAACCAGAGCAATTGTCTCCAAATTTTGCGAGCCTGAAAACCGCATCATGTCTGAGTAAAACAACTCAGACATGATGCGAAAAACCGGCAAATAGCTCAGATATAGTGCGCTTTTCAGGCAAATCGTTCAGATTTGGCGAGAAAATCAGGCTCGCATCAGGCGCACTCCAAGTTCGTCCCGAACTCGTCCAAGCTCGTACCGCTCACCTGGCGAGAAACCCGGTCCACTCCCAGCGTTTCCGCACAAGAAACCCGGTATCCACACGAAGTAGATACCGGGTAGAAATCGCCTTGCGACCCACACGCGCCGCTGACCTGCGGGGTTGCCGCCATTGCACGCGGCGTTGACCTGCGAGGTTACAGGTTGAAGTCACCGCCGAAGATGTCGGAGACAGGACGGTCGGTGTAGACAGCGTAGATTGCCTCGGCAATCTCGTTTGCGATGGTAATCGTCTTGATCTTGGAGCCTTCCTGGTTTGCTGCTGCACAAGGAATTGCGTCGGTAACCACGCACTCCTCGATAGGAGCGTTGTTGAGGCGCTCGATTGCAGGACCAGAGAAGACGCCGTGGGTAGCGCAGACGTAGATGTCGCCCGCACCCATTTCCTTCAGCTTAACAACGGAAGCGCAGAGGGTACCTGCGGTATCAATCATGTCGTCATTAACAATGCAGGTCTTACCCTTGATGTCGCCGATGATGCCCATAACAGCACTCTCGTTGTGGCGAGGACGGCTCTTATGTGCAATAGCAAGGCCGCAGTCCAGGTAGTCGGAAAGCTTCTTAGCAGCCTTTGCGCGACCCATATCAGGGGAGACAACAACGGTATTCTCCCAGTCAAATGGCTTGCTCTTAAAGTAATCGCCCAGAAGGTAGAGAGCGGTCAGGTGAGAAACAGGAATGTCAAAGAAGCCCTGGATCTGGCCCTGGTGCAGGTCAAGGGTGATAACGCGGTCAACGCCAGCGTTCTCAAGCAAGTTTGCCATCAGACGAGCGGTAATAGGCTCGCGAGCAGCAGCTTTGCGGTCCTGACGAGCATATGCGTAGTGAGGGATAACTACGGTAAAGCTGTTAGCAGATGCGCGCTTTGCAGCGTCAGCAACAATCAGCGTTTCCATAACCAGGTCGTTGACGTTGACACCTGCCAAAGACTGAATGAAGAAGACCTCGTCGCCGCGGACAGACTCGTCAAAGCGAGCGTAGATTTCTCCGTTAGCAAACTTCTCGAGGAGAAGACCTTGTAGCTCTAGGTGAAGAATGTCTGCAACCTTACGAGCCAGTTCAGGGTTACCTGTACCGGTGTAGAGCTTGATATTTCTAGCAACTAACAGTGGTTCACTCAGGTTCTCGAACATCTAGTCCTCTTTCTCAAGCTTTTGACGCCTCTGGGCGGCGTATCCCTCAACAATTTTCTGTTCAGAGCGCTCGAGTGCAAGCGCATCTGCTGGTACATCCTTTGTGATGCACGAACTTGCCCCCACAAGTGCGCCATCACCAATTGAGACGGGTGCCACCATCATAGTATCGGATCCAACAAAGACGTTGTTGCCAATGTTGGTCTTGAACTTGTGGTAACCGTCGTAATTGCACGTAATTGAGCCTGCGCCAATGTTGACGCCGGAGCCCATGGTTGTATCACCAATGTAGGAGAGGTGAGGAACCTTGGAACCCTCGCCGATAGTTGAATTTTTGATCTCAACGTGGGTGCCAGCTTTGGCGTGAGGCATAAGGTGTGTGCCTGGGCGCAGGTAAGCGCGAGGACCGCAGGTGGCAAAGTCGTCTACCTGTGCGTTGATAGCAACAGTCTCGTCAATAACAGCGTCGTTGCCAACAACCGTATCGGTCAGACGAGTGTTAGGTCCTACCACGCAATTCTCGCCAATTGAGGTCTTGCCGTAGAGCATGGTCTGAGGGAGAACCTCGGTGTCCATACCAAGTGTGACCTCAGGGCCAATCCAAACGGAGGTTGGGTCCAGCATGGTGACGCCCTGGCTCATCCAGTGCTCATTGATGCGCTCCTGCATGATGCGGGTAGCAACAGCAAGCTCGGAGCGGGAATTGACGCCCAGCGCCTCTTTGTAGTCGTCAACGTGGACGGCAGCAACGGGCTCGCCCTGGCTGACGTACAGGCCCACCATGTCGGTAATGTAGTACTCACCCTGCACGTTGTCATTGCCGAGAAGATCGATGTTTGCGGTCAGTCTTCCGCCACAGAAGCAGTACACGCCGACGTTGCATTCACGTTCTTGTTCGCGCTGCTCAGGTGTAGCGTCTTTGTGCTCAACAATGGCAGTTACCTGGCCGTTAGAAGAAATGACGCGACCATATCCGGTTGGATCTGGTGGCGTCATCGTAAGTACCGTACATGCGTTGTGGTGAGCTTTAGTTTCTGCAACAAGGTCCAGAATAGACTGTGCGCGCAACAGAGATGCGTCACCGTTGATAACAACAACGGGTCCCTTGAAGCCACCAAGAGCATCCTTTACAACCTTGACGGCGTGGCCGGTGCCAAGACGTTCAGTCTGGGCAACATACTCAAGGTTAGGGAAGCAAGAAAGTGCAGATTTAACCTCGTCAGCGTGGTTACCAACAACCACAATGACGCGGTCAGCGCCGGCAGTAATTGCAGCGTTGACACTCCACCAAACAATGGGTTTATCTAGTAATTTGTGCACAATCTTAGGGTGGTGGGACTTCATGCGCGTTCCCTCGCCTGCAGCGAGGACAATCGCAGTAAGTGGCATACGTAAGCCTCCAAAGTACTTCGTATTACTCGATACGAGTGCGTCCCTACACAAAAGTTGCGTAAAAAATGGCTGGGGTAGTAGGATTCGAACCCACATTCCAGGCACCAAAAACCCGTGTCCTAACCGTTGGACGATACCCCAATGTAATCACTACGTTGGTTTTGTCCGCAACCCTATTAAGTGTATCAGCTTAGCGAGGCAAATGCTCCACAAATTGCATCAAGAACAAGAACTGCTAAAGTCTGCGCGTCTGCGGTAGTAAATGAGCCGTCAACGTTTGTTCCTTCTGGCAGCACAATCTTGATAGGGGAGCCCGTTGCATCAGCAGACTCAATGGCAGTGCGAAGTCTTGCTGGCAGCGTCTCGTTCTCCTCCATAGAAACAGAGCCAATACCCACCTGTCCGCGAGCGGGCATACTTGGGGCATAAGCCGTGGGCAGAACCAAAATGGTAGCTGCATCAGTAGGGGAGTCGGCGCGATCAATCATGGTCATGCCGCTTGCCTCAGTAGTTGCCTTAGAAAGGTTATAGACGCGAGCAGCTACGTTTCTAGAGATAGGATCTTCTCCCGTAATTGCAATGCAGGTGGTCTCAAGAACGTTTGCTGCACGAGCAAAGCCCATAGGACCCTGTGGGTGAGGGCCTTTTGCCTGCTTGCCGGACCAAACGTGACGCAGGCGCTCAATAGCGTCGAGGGTATCCTGGAACGCCATACCGTCAGCAAGCTCGCCGACGCTTTCCTGGAAGCGCTTAACGGCAGCCTCGGTGTGAACACCGTAATGGCCATCAACTTTTCCGCACGAGAAACCCAAGATGTTGAGGCGCTCCTGTAGCTGACGCACGTCATTGCCGTGAAAGTTAGGAAGACGCAGGTAGAGGGTTCTGTCTCCTAGCTCATAGCCCTCATCGACCATGATTGCCCAGGTGGAAGCATCTACTTCTTCTCCAAGAGAAAGGTCGTGGTCAAGCCTAAAGCGCGCAACGGCGCGAGCAGTTGACTTGCCAAACGTGTGGCTCTGGCGCTCATCGTCTTCGATGGTGTAGCCAAGTTTTACGAGGCGTTCCTGAATGTCTTCAACGGCAGCACCAGTGCTACCAGGAGTAATTGGATCCATAATTACCTTTCTCGGTTCACAAAGAAGTCTGCCATAGACAAAAGTGTGTCGCGAGCGTCTTCAGTAAGTATCACGTTTTCAAGCACGTGCTTTGCCTCATCAACTAAGGCAAGAGCGTGCGCGCGGACAAATTTTATCGCATTAGCGCTTTCCATAAGCTCCACAGCGCGCTGGAGCTTCAAAGTATCGCTTGTATGCGCAGAAAGTATGGAGACAAGCTCTGTCTTTTCTGCTGGGCCAAGATGCTCAAGCGCGTAGACCACGGCGAGCGTGCGCTTGCCCTCAGTGATGTCCGACCTAAAGTCTTTGCCTTGTACCTCGGCGTTTCCTACCAGGTTGAGAAGATCGTCTTGCAGCTGGAAGGCAAGGCCTACCTTGAGGCCAAAGTCTTTGAGCGCATCAAGCGTCTTTTGGTCGGCACCACCAATGAGCGCACCCAGTACCAGGGGATATGCTGCTGAATAGTAAGCGGTCTTGGAGAGTGCCATAAAGAGGTACTGCTCAGAGGTAACATCCCAGCGCTCGTTTTGAGCCCAGCCAAGGTCAAGCGCCTGGCCTTCAAGGGTGTGCTCCTGCATGGCGAGAAGAGCGTCGATAACGCGAACTTTAAGCTGGTCAGAGAGGTGGTCGGCCACGGTAACGCGTCTGACAACATTGACCAGGGCAGAATCACCAACATTGATGGCAAGTCCGGTACCGAGTGTCTTGTAGAGGCACTTCTCGCCACGGCGCAGCTCTGACTTGTCCGCGATGTCGTCGTGGATAAGGGCTGCCGACTGGAAGTCCTCGATGGCGCAGGCCACAGGTAGAGCGGCTTCTGCCGAGCCGCCGACTGCTTCGGCGCCCAGACAGCAGAGGATCGGTCGCACGCGCTTGCCGCCGCCCGCACTGAAGTGAGCGAGTGGCTGGTAGAGGTAGGTGTTCAGGTCTGTGCGAGTGCGCGCCGAAGGCGCCGCTGCGGACGCCGCTGCGGGCGCTGCGGGGAGTCCGCTCATGATCTCTGCCTCGACGGCGGGGAGCTTTTGTGTGAGGTAGTCGGTAAAGTTCACGGAAATCCTAGCCGCGATAGCCGTCTGGGTTCATCGACTGCCACTTCCAGGAGTCGCGACACATGTCAGCGAGGTCGTACTGAGCTTTCCAGCCAAGTACCTTAGCTGCTTTCTGGCAGTCGGCGTAGTTGGTTGCAACGTCACCTGCGCGACGAGGCTCAATAACGTAAGGAATCTCTTTGCCACAAGCCTTTGAGAATGCCTTGATAACGTCAAGTACCGAGCTACCAGTGCCGGTACCCAGGTTGAAGATTTCAACGCCCGTGCGACCGGCCATCCATTTAAGTGCAGCTACGTGGCCAGAACCAAGGTCGCAGACGTGGATGTAGTCTCGAACGCCCGTGCCATCTGGGGTGTTGTAGTCGTCACCAAAGACGTGAACAGCCTCGCGCTTGCCTACGGCAACCTGAGCCACATAAGGAACCAGGTTGTTTGGAATACCTGCAGGATCTTCTCCGATAAGGCCGGACTGATGAGCGCCAATAGGATTGAAGTATCTGAGCAGGACAACGTTCCATTCTGGATCTGCGGTGTGGACGTCGGTGAGAATCTGCTCAATCATCCACTTGGTCCAACCGTAAGGGTTGGTTGCGTTCTTCTTGGGGCTTTGCTCGGTTAGAGGGAGGCTATCTGGGTCTCCGTAAACAGTGGCAGAGCTCGAGAAAATAATTGACTTGCAGCCATGGTTTCTCATGACATCAAGAAGGGTGAGGGTGTTACCCAGGTTGTTTGTGTAGTACTCGATAGGCTTGGTAACGGACTCACCGACGGCCTTGAAGCCAGCAAAGTGGATGACAAAGTTAATAGCGTGCTCGTCAAAGATGCGGTTCAGTGCATCTTTGTCGTTGACGTCTGCCTCGTAGAACGAAAGGCGCTTGGCGTTTTCTTCTCCCACAATGGTTTTGATGCGATCGATAACCTTTACCGAAGCATTGGAGAGGTCGTCAACAATGACAGCCTCGTAGCCGGAATTGAGCAGCTCAACAACGGTATGGCTGCCAATAAAGCCCGCGCCGCCGGTAACAAGTACGCAGGAATTTTGTGGGATTAAAGCGTCAGTCATATCAATCCTTTCGTGGACTTATATCGTCATAAGTATACGGCTTTTCTGCGCAGCGTTGTGCGTTGCGTGCGCACGGGTTTCTCGCCAGGTGCGCGTGCGGGCACACGGGTTTCTCGGCAAGTGGGTCTTTCTGCTATTGCGAGCCTAACTTTCACTATGCGCGCCTAAAAAGTGCAAAGAATCTGTATTTGCGGCACCGATTCTTTGACAAAATCAGGCAAATCCACAGATTCTTTTACTTATTTAGGCAGAAGTTACAGATTCTTTGAAGAAATCAGGCACGTTCTAACTGGGGTGCTGTCTCCAAATTTTGCGAGCCTGAAACCCCCACCATGTCTGAGTAAAACAGCTCAGACTTGGCGAGAAAAACCGGCAAATAGCTCAGACTAGGCGTGTTTTTCAGGCAAATCGTTCAGACTTGGCGAGAAAATCAGGCTCGCATCAGGCTCGCTCCAAGCTCGTCCTGGGCTCGTCCCAGCTCGTACCGCCCGCTTGGCGAGAAACCCCGTCCACTAGCAGCGCTTTCGTACAAGAAATCCGGTATCCACACGAAATGGATACCGGGTAGAAATCACTTGCAACCTGTGTGCGCACGCGGCGCTGACCTGCAGCGTTGCCGTCGCCGCCCTCGCACCTTACTTGAAGTACTCGACACCGCCCTCGATGAGAGGCTGGAACTGGTCGCCAGCAGTG
>JABZHE010000045.1:0-6806 GCA_015259025.1 Atopobium sp.
GGACTAAAACATGCAGATTATGACTTCAAAAGAAGAGATTTAACATATACAGCCTGCGCTTGTACTGCTTTTGATAAATCTGATCGTAGAAACCCAGCTCCTGCATTTAATCCGTCAGATATTGACGTTAATTGTTACGTCAGCACCACATGGGAAATCGAACTACTACCGCCAGATGATTTGCTGTAGCTGCACAAACCACCGCGCTCCAAAGGGTTTCTCGCCTGGCGAGAAACCCTACTTGTAGCACGTCATTTACTTTCAGCAAGCGGTCTGTGAACGCAAGCTGTTTACCAACAGCAAGCAATCTCTGACCACAAGCCGTTTACGCACTCACCCCGTTTACTGGTAGCGGAGCGATTCCACAGGATTGAGCTTTGAGGCTCGTCGAGCAGGCCAGTAGCCAAAGATGAGTCCGATGCCAATGCAGATTCCCGAGGTGATCATCACGATATTTGGGGTGATGATGGGCGTGATACCAGTTTCAAGCTGTATCATGCTGCCAAACGAGCCGGCCAGACCCCACGCTCCGGCGTAACCCAGGGCAATGCCAATCACGCCGCCCATGATGCAAATCAAAATGGACTCGCACAAGAACTGCTTAGTGATGTCGGACGCTCGAGCACCCAGAGCTTTACGCAGGCCAATCTCCCTAATGCGCTCCGTCACGTTGGTGAGCATCATGTTCATGATGCCAATGCCGCCAACCAGCAGCGAGATACTTGCCGTGGCGGTAACCAGGACCTGGAACGACATCAGTGTTGCGTTCATCTGCTCAATGATGGACGAGAGCGTCATGACTGTCACACGATCTTCTGCCTGCGCAGAAGGAATGTTGAACCAGTCCAGCAACCAGGACTTTGTTTCATCCGCAAGCGCCTTCATGTCAACGTTTTCGCGAGCATAACCAAAGACCTGGCTGATAGTTTTGGTGCCCGTCAGGCGCGCTGAATACGTGGAATATGGTATATAGGCCAGCAGCGTATCGCCTTGCCCGCCCCCATTTGGGCCACTGTCAACCACGCCCACAATGGTGTAGCTGTCGTTGTTGATGCGAACAACCTGTCCAATGGATGCATCTGCACTACCAAAGAGCTTTTCGGCAGACAATTTGTCGAGAAGAACGTTTCTAGATGTGTCATCTACGTCGGACTTTGTAAGGAGCGAGCCCGCTGATGCCTTGAGGCCCATGACGGTGAAGTAGTCGGGCGTGCAGCCGATAATTCGCGCGTCAAACTGCTTCTCGGCCGAGTTGACGCGAGCCATGGTGGAGTCGATGCCGGTGACAAGCTCATACCCTGGTACGCTGAGCTGCAGCATCTCCAGGTCCTGCTGCGTGACCTCGCGATCTGGCCACGCGTAAATCATGACCATGCGCGACTGATTGAGGCCCAACGAGCTGACCAGCGAATACTTGATGCCGTCGATAAGAGCCGTCATAGCAATAACTGCGCTGATGCCAATAACAATGCCCAGTACTGTCAACAAGCTGCGGCCGCGGTTGGCGTTAAGAGCAGACAGAGTTTCTCGCAGCAGATCCATCAGCCTCATAGCGCACCACCTCCCGTCGTGGCATGTACGCCCGGTGCGGCATGTGCGCCCGTCGCGGCATGTGCGCCCGGTGCGGGTTGCGCGGAGTGTTGCTTCACAAACTCTTTTTCCTGCTCGTCGGTGAGCAGGCGGCCGTCGCGAATATGCACCACTCGATCAGCCCAAAACGCGGTCTCGGGATCGTGCGTAATCAGCACGATTGTTTTGCCACGCTCCTGCATGGACTTGAACGTATTGAGTACCATCTCACTTGTTGCAGAGTCCAGGTTGCCCGTAGGCTCATCGGCAAAAATAACCGCCGGGTCGTTTACCAGCGCACGAGCAATAGCTACACGCTGCACCTGACCGCCGGAAAGCTCGTTGGACTTGTGCTCGTAGTACTCCTCGGGCAGGCCAACGGAGCGCAGCGCCTTCCAAGCACGCAACTCTCGCTCTTTTGCGGGAATATCCGAGTAGATGAGCGGCAGCATAACGTTTCGCAGCACCGTAGTGCGCGGCAGCAGGTTAAACGATTGGAAGACAAAACCCAGACGCGTGGCGCGAATCTCCGCTAGATCGTCATCGGAAAGATCTGCAACCTCAAGTCCCTCGAGCTTGTACGAGCCAGCAGTAGGCGTATCCAGGCAACCCAAAATGTTCATCAGGGTTGATTTGCCCGAGCCTGATGGACCCATGATGCAAAGAAACTCGCCCTTCTCCACAGTCAAGGAAACACCCCGTAGGGCGTGCGTCAAACCTGCAGCCGTCTCGTAAATGCGATGCAGCTTATGTACCTCAATTACCTTGGACATACGCGTCGCCTACTTGGAATCTTTGGAGCCTGTTGCGTCATTCGCCGAGCCAGACGTTGCGCCTGCTGGAGCGTCCATAGCCGCGCCCTGAGATGGACCGCCGGCGCCACCGCCAATCATCACCTCAGTGCCGTCCTCAATACCGGCACCTTCGATGACGGCCGTCGTAGAACTTTGTGCCTTTACGGTCACTGGTACGCGTTTTACCTGAGGATAGCCCTTCTCGTCACGAGAAGTAACAACATTGACGTAAGCACCATCGCCATCGTCCATGACAGCAACAAGGGGTACGGTCAGTACGTTATCCATGTGCTGAATCATGATGTCCACGTTCGCAGTCATACCCGGCTTAATGGAGGCGTCAGGACTGCTAATAAGCAGGTCAACAGTGTAAGAAACAATGGAACGACCAGGACTGTCGTAACTTGCACCAGCATCGGCACCGTTGGACGAAACAGCAGAAACGTGAGTAACCACTGCATCGCAATACAGGTCTCGCAGAGCTGTAAAGCTGACCTGCGCCTTCTGGTCAACGGCGATGCGAGAAATGTCTACCTCATTGATCTGGACGTTCACCTTCATCTGGGAAAGGTCCGCGATAGTAATCAGAGGACCGGCGTTGCCAGCACCTGGCGCGGACGAGCCAACAGAAGCGCCGTTCACCGCGTTCATCACGATGACCGTACCGTCGCACGGAGCGGTGACTACGCGCTTATCTGCCTGGGCAATTGCGTCGTTGTACGCGGAGCGAGCCTCCTCAAGCGCAATCTGAGCGCTCTCCAAATTTGCCTCCGCCGCTTCCACAGCCGCAGCAACGGACGCTGCGTTTGCTTCTTGTCCGTCCTCGCCCGCCTCGGGGACACCGTTGCGTGCGGACGCTAGGGCTGAGCGAGCCTTACTGACCTCGTTCTCGGCTGCTTTAACCTGCTGAGATGCCTTGCGAACAGCCTTGTCTAGCTCGTCATTCTTGATAGTAAAGAGCTTGTCGCCTTTATGGACGTATGTGCCCTCGGAAACCTGAACGTCCTGAATAATGCCATCTACCTCGGGAGTTACCACGGTGGACGACACGGGCTTGATGGATCCAGACGCGGAAACAGAATCGCTGAACTCGCCGCGCGTGACAAACGTAGTGCTTGGCATCACGGTAGTGTTCTGGCTCTGTCCGCCCTGGCACATAGGCAAAATAAACAATATGACGAGAAGAACAAAGACTCCAGCGGCTATTCCCGCCTTGATAAGTTTCTTTTTACGACGAGCTTTACGGTGACGAGCCAAACTCTCGTACGCCTCACGAGCCTCAGCATCTTCTTCGCTCTCACCTGGAGAAATGACACCAATCTGCGAGCCTAAGTTAGCCGTCTGATCAGCAACCGTTGGTAGCGTTGATGCAAATGCTGCCTGCTGATATCCCTCGGGCGGCGTGGGAATGTTGGGGACCCCGGCACCTGCGCCAGCAGTACCTGCACCACCCGCGTCGCCCGCACCGCCAGCGTCCGCACCTGCAGCGCTCGCGCTCGCATGTCCCTCGTTGGCTTCTTGCTTTGAACCGTGGTTGAAGTGAAGCATAGGCCCCTCCGAAATCCATGCTTAAACACACAAGCAATCTCAGAAGAAATCAGTTTGACCTTTCAGTTTATATAAAATTTTTCAGCAGAAGTTAACTTGCTTGAACAACTACGGCGAGCGGTATAAAAGCAGCGGTCTGTGTCGGTGGGCTACGCAAACGCACAACCCCCGTAACTGTCCAACGTGTTTCTCGCCCTATTGCACCACAAGTCTAAAATTGCCGTTTGATTGTCGAATGCACCATTTAATCGATGTAGCGGAATCAATCAGCGAGAAATCATGTGAGACCAACAATAAAGCCCCTGGATATTCAGATAGTAAACGTTCAAGCGCTACAGTTGAGCCAAGATCCAAATAGTTAGTTGGCTCATCCATTACGATAAGCTCTGGTGATTCGAGCATTCCCTGTGCAAGCATAAGCTTTCTCATTTCACCTGGACTGGTTGACTCACCTGCAAGAACATAATCAGGGTCTGAATTAAGTTGCGCCACAATAGACAACACTCTTCCGCGTTGGGAATTTGATAATCCTTTGATTTTTCTTAATGTCTCTTTTATCTGCAGTTCACTTGGCTCTTGAGGAATATATAACATCCGCACATCATCAGAAATGCTTGAAATGATTTCCTTTATCAGCGTTGTTTTACCACAGCCGTTATCGCCGACAATACCAATATGATCCGTGTTTCCAATAAACAGCGGTGGAGTTTGTAGGAGGTGCTCTCCCATGGGAATATTATTAGATTCCATCCTCAATAGAACTTTTCTATTGCTTGCCTCACAATCCAACCAGATGTTGGAATCATATTGTTTCTCAACCCTAATGCCTGTGGCTTTATCTGTTGTCTTCTCAAGTCTATCCAACATGCGAGCAGCCAGCTTTCCCGCTTTGCCGTCTTGACCTGTGACTATATAACCTCGCTTTTTTGCGCGCGCATCACTGTCATGCTTATCAATATTTCTTCCACTTTTACGTGCTTGAACTCTAGAAGCCTCTTCTCTGCGCCGCTGAGTTTCTCGCTCTATGCGAGCCTTCTCTTTTTGCGCCGCTTCCTTTGCGTGTAATGCGCTAGAACGTTCAAGCTCTACCTGTGATGATGCCTGAGAATAATTACCAGATTTCATGTTTGCCGTGCCGTTAGCTACAAACAAACATTGAGTGCAGAGTTTGTCCAACAGCTCTCTATCATGTGAAATGAGCACCCCGATACCCTTGAACTGCGACAAGGCCACAAAAAGAGCATGTTTTGTTGATACATCCACATGATTAGTGGGCTCATCGAGCACAAGAACATCAGGTGAAGCCCATAAAGCACACGCTACCTGGAGTCGCTTCTGCTGGCCACACGAAAGCGTCTCGAAACGCCAAGGCCAATCATCCTCTAACAAAAGCTCTCGCCTCAGCTTAATTGCCACATCGTCATAGGCAACCGCAAAATCAAAAAGAGTAGCTGGGGCCTCCGTTGCATTTTGGGCACAATATGCCGAGAAAAGCGATGGACTTACAACTCCCCTGTCAGGTTGCAATAGACCACATACGATATGTGCGAGGGTTGTTTTACCAGATCCGTTATTACCAACAAAGCCAGTCCATCCCTGTGGAAGTGTGATAGTCACATCATGTAAGGTGGGCTCTACCGCTGATGGATAGGTATATTCAATATTTGAAAGATTAAGCTGCATGATACCTCGGTTCTGCCGAAGACCACGCGGAGTAGCATGCAATTATGCACAGGTAAATGGCTATAAATTAAGACATAAATGAGCAATACTACACCCGCGGTAGTTCCGTCAGCGACGTTACGTGAATTCGGGTTTTATGAGTATCGCTAGTTGTTCATGCACCTAATCCCTTCTCTTGCCAGTGCTTGCCAAAGGCCCCGGCAATTCAATTGAACTTATTATAGCTATAAGCAAAATCGTAGACAGCTGACATCTATCGTGATATTTTGTAAAAAAATATGTTACTGACAAAAAATAAGTAGCGATAATTTGGATTAGGAGTCTAAGTATGAGACATTTTAAGAATATTATTATTGGCTTTGGCAAAGCTGGTAAGACTTTGGCAGGGAGCCTGACAAGTCATGGCGAAGAAGTGCTTTTGATTGAAAAAGATCCAATGATGTACGGCGGAACGTGTATCAACATCGCATGTTTGCCAACTAAGAACTTGGTGATTAACTCTCAAAGAGGAGTTAAGTATGAAGAAGCTTTCGAAACTAAGGAAGCTATGACAGCAAAACTACGCAACAAGAACTACCACAAGATAGCAGACCAAGACTTGGCAACTGTGCTTGATGCAAGTGCTGAATTTATTGATGATAAGACAATCAAGGTAACTGATGAATCAGGTACAGAAGAATTAACATTCGACCGTCTTTTCATTAATACTGGTGCCGAAAGTAATGTACCAAATATTGATGGCCTAAAGATTGACGATAAGATATTTACTTCAACTGAAATGCTTGCTAAAAAAGAACTTGCTAAGAATCTGGTTATTTTAGGTGGTGGACCAATCGGACTTGAATTTGCTTCAATGTACGCTGGCTTTGGCAGTAAAGTAACTGTAATTGAACCAATGCCAAGTATCTTGGGCCGGTTTGAACCAGAAATTGCTCAGGCAGCTAAGGCTGATATGGAAGCAGATGGCGTTACCTTCATGCTTAAGTCTTCTTTGACCAAGGTTGAAGAAACTGAAGCTGGTCTTAACTTAACTGTTGAAACCGAAGATGGTGTTAAGGACTTGCAAGCAGACGTGATGCTTGTGTCAGTTGGCCGCCACCCAGCCACTGCCGCCCTTCACCTAGAAAAAACCAGTCTTGAAGTTGGCCAAAGAGGCGAAATTGTCGTTAACGATAAGCTTGAAACCAGTGTTCCTAATATCTACGCTATGGG
>JABZHE010000046.1:0-6770 GCA_015259025.1 Atopobium sp.
TCAATTGGCTCACGCAGCTGAGACAGCGCAGAAACAGCAGTGGCATAGTCTGCACCAGCAAGAGCAGCAGCCACTTGCTTCTGGCCCTCTTCGCAAGCAGCAAGCAATGACATCTCTGGCTCAGTGAGAAGCTCTGTATCAACTTCTGTACCAAGTGAAGCATCACTGAGGTGAGCTGCACGTGCATAAGCGGTAGCAAGGTCCTCAAAGAGCTCAGGCTCGTTCTGACGTGCTTCATCAAGTGCGCGAGCACGCTGAAGGAACTCATCAGGATTAATAACGCCAATTGCGCTAACAGCCTCAATAGCATCTGCAGAGATCTTCTCGTCCTTTGCAATAGATGCAAGGCGGCCAATAAAGTACTGCTCAACCTGAGACTGAACAGACTCGTCAACAACAAGACCCTGCTGGCGGTAGAGCTCCAGAGAGCTTGCGATGAGCTTCTTGAGGTCAAGGTTTGCCGTTGAGCGGACCAGTGCAATAACACCAATAGCTGCACGACGAACGGCATAAGGATCGGAAGAGCCGGTTGGTGGCTCGTTGATAGCAAAGATGCCGCAGATGGTATCAAGCTTGTCAGCAATAGCTACAAAGCGACCAATCTGGCCACTTGGGAGCTCGTCGCCGGCAAAGCGAGGACGATAGTGCTCGCGAATGGCTGCAGCTACATCGCTCTTCTCGCCAGCTGCCTCTGCGTAGTAGCCACCCATGACGCCCTGCTGGCTGGTGAACTCGACAACTGCCTGGCTGACAAGGTCTGCCTTAGCAAGATGAGCAGCGCGAGCAGCAAGCTCGGCCTCTTCTTTGTTGGAAGTCTCATCAAGCGCAATCTCTGCAGCAAGAGCCTCCATACGCTGAGTCTTCTGCAGAACTGTGCCAAGCTTCTCCTGGAAGACAACGGTCTCAAGGCGCTGAGCAAACTCATCAAGCGTATGCTTCAAGTCCTCCTCAAAGAAGAACTTAGCGTCGTCGAGACGAGCACGAACAACACGCTCGTTACCGTCAATAACACGCTCTGCGCAAGATGGATCTGCGTTTGAAACCACAATAAACTCTCGAGTCAGCTTACCTTCAGCGTCATAGATTGGGAAATAGCGCTGGTTGGAAAGCATGGACTCAGTAATAATCTCTGAAGGAACGTTAAGGAATTCCTCGTCAAAGGTACCCACAAGAACCTGAGGCCACTCAGTAAGGTTGATAACCTCCTCAAAGACCTTCTCTGGCATATCAACGCGAGAGCCCGGACGAGCAGCCTCTACCTCTTTGATACCGGCGAGAATAACGTCTTTTCTCTGCTCCTGAAGAAGAACGCCAGCGTCTTTAAGAACTTGCTCATAGTCAGCTGGAGTAGCTACCTCATGGTAACCAGGCCCAAGAACACGGTGACCCTGGGTGGTGTTTGAGCTAGTTACATCAGCGTACGTAACAGGAACAATCTCTGAACCAAAGAGGACGCAAAGCCAACGAACAGGGCGAACATAACGCTCGTGGAAAGAGCCCCAGCGCTGGCTGCGAGGCCAGTCAAGAGCAGCAATCCAAGAAGTTGCCAGCTCAGAAAGGATCTTTGTAGCAGGAACTGAAGGAATGTTGAGCTCCGCAAAAACGTACTCGTGACCATCGGTATCTACACGGCGGGTCAGTGCATCAGCACTTACGCCGCACTTACGAGCAAATCCTTCAGCAGCCTTGGTTGGCTTACCCTCTGCATCAAAAGCAATTTCTGCCTTAGGACCACGCTTAACCTCAGAAATCTCTTCTGTAGCCTCAGCAACATCCTTAACGTAGGCGGTTAAACGACGAGGTGTCGAGAGGATCTTAACCTCTCCAAACGACAAACCAGAATCTTTAAGTCCGGAAACTACGAGCTTATTGAACTGAGCAATAGCTTTCTGCAGTGGAGCAGAAGGCATCTCTTCAGAACCAATCTCAAAAAGGAAGTCTCTAACCTCAGCCATTTAAGCCACCTCCTCCTGAGTAGTTGATGCAGGTGCTTTCTTGGAAGCAACCTCCTCCAAATACGATTCGCAGCATGCCTTAGCAACGGTGCGAACGCGAAGAATATAGTTAGCTCTTTCAACAGCAGAAAGAGCACCACGAGAGTCAAGCAAGTTAAATGCGTGGCTACACTTCATAACGCAGTCATATGCAGGAAGTGGAAGCTTGCGCTCAAGGCAGCTATGGCACTCTGCCTCATACTCGTCGAACTTCTCGCGCATAAGCTCAATGTTAGCGACCTCAAAGTTATAAGTTGAGAACTCACGCTCGTTCTCCAAAAATACCTGGCCGTACGTCATTGGCGTGCCGTCTGGCAGGTAGCTCCATACCAGGTCATAGACGGAATCTACACCCTGAGCATACATAGCAATACGCTCAAGACCATAGGTAATCTCAACAGGAACTGGGTCTACCTCAATACCACCTACCTGCTGGAAGTACGTGAACTGAGTAACCTCCATGCCGTTGAGCCAGACCTCCCAGCCAAGACCCCAAGCACCAAGCGTTGGGCTCTCCCAGTCGTCCTCAACGAAGCGAACGTCGTGGTCTTTTGGATCAAGGCCAATAGCAGCAAGTGAGCCAAGATAGAGATCTTGGGAATCTGCAGGAGATGGCTTGAGCAAGACCTGGAACTGATAGTAGTGCTGCAAACGATTGGGGTTCTCGCCATAGCGTCCATCAGCAGGACGGCGACAAGGCTGTGGATAGCAGGTACGCCAGGCGTCAGGACCAAGTGAGCGCAGAATAGTTGCGGTATGGAAGGTACCAGCGCCTACCTCAGAGTCGTATGGCTGCATGACCGTGCAACCCTTTTCTGCCCAATAGTGTTCAAGGGTCAAAATCATATCTTGAAACGTTAGTGGTGTTGCGCCCATGATGTTCTTTCTCTCAAATGTCCGACGTAAGTACTATAGCCCGCGAGCATGGTCAAAGGGCCAGAAAATAAACATTGCCTTAGAGGTCACGGTAGAAACCGCAACTGCTCCAAAATATCTGGAATCAAGCGAGTTTGTTCTGTTATCCCCCATAACAAAAATATGACCTGCAGGAACAGTATACGGATAATTCTGAATTACGGCACCCGTGCGATCTGCAAGAGAATACGTTGGCTTGCCTTCAGTGTAAGGCTCGTCCATAAGCTGGCCATCAACATACACAGCACCGTCACGCAGATCAACCGTTTGACCTGCTGTGGCAATGACGCGCTTCACTAAAAGCGTATCGGGGTTTTGAGGGCTGGTAAAGGTAACCACGTCGCCTGCTTGAGGAGTACCGCCAAAGCGATAAGTAAGCTTCTCTCCTACCAAGCGGTCTCCCAGCTGAATGGTATTGAGCATAGAACCTGTTGGAACCTCATACACCTCAGCAACAAAAGTCCTGATAAAAAATGCCAGTGCAACGGCAACTGCCACAATTACCAGGTATTCAAAAATTTCAAGTACTTTGGAATGTCCGCTACTCATCGTCATCACCAGATTGCTGATCAAGCTCTGCTAAATACGCTCTGTCCTTCTCTGTGAGCTGAGCGCTCTCGAGAAGATCGGGGCGCCATGTGTGCGTACGAGCAAGTGCAGATTGTCGTCTCCAGACTGCTACTGCTCCATGGTCACCCGACAGAAGCACGGACGGAACTTCTCGCCCCTCAAAGTTTGCTGGTCGCGTGTACTGAGCATACTCGAGAAGACCATCGTCAGAGAAAGACTCATCCTGCGAGCTCATCTCATCGCCAAGCGCACCAGGAAGCAGGCGCACAACCGAGTCAATCACGGTAAGCGCAGGAAGCTCTCCCCCCGTCAGAACGTAATCTCCCATAGAAATAACGTCATCTGCCAGCTCGTAGACGCGCTCGTCCATACCCTCATAACGGCCACAAACAAACAGAATGCGCTCTTTTTGAGCAAACTCTTGAGCAATAGCCTGAGAATACGGCCTGCCAACTGGCGAGAAAAACACCACGTGGGGCTTGGCATCTGCCTGACCAGAAATCTCTCGAACTGCCTCAAAAATAGGAGCAGGCTTCATAAGCATGCCTTGCCCGCCACCAAAAGGAGCGTCATCTACCGTACGATGCCTATCATGTGTCCAGTCACGTAAATCATGCGCGTAGAACTCAAAAATGTTTGCCTTTTGAGCCCTGCCCATAATAGAAGCATGTAAATAGGGCGAGAAGACCTCAGGAAATACTGAGAGCGTTTCTAGGCGCATGCTACTCACCTAACCTAAGAAGACCCTGAGGAATTGAGACGGTAATAGGACCCTCAACTGGAGCCTCTTTGATAAATTCATCAACGGCAGGCATCATTACCTGGCCAAAAGGCCCCTCAATTACCCACACATTTTGTGTAGGTCCAACAAGAACCTCTGAAATTTCACCCAGAGAACCATGTTCTATATCACATACTTCTCTACCAACAAGCAGAGAAACGTTAACTAGACCAAAGTTTTCTGGAAGACAATCTTCTTCTACCAGAAGCGTTTTACCCACAAGCTCTTCTGCGTCAGAGATGGTAGTTACGTCTTCAAAAGTTACAAGACTACCTTCTCTGTCATCTGACTCAACAGAGACAACCAAGAACTTCCTTGGGCCTTTAAGTGCAGGCGGAACAGGAACAACCGTCATGCCTTCAGCTATAAGAGAAGGAAGGCTGTGAACGGGAACCGTCACAACCTCCCCTCTTTTACCATGCGTTTTAACAATTTGAGCAATTGCTCGCCAGTGTTTACGCAAAATTAGCCTACAACCTCGACATCAACAGAGGTGCCAACACGCTGGCCAAGAGCACGAGCCAAAGTACGAATAGCCTTAATGGTTCTACCCTTACGGCCGATGACACGTCCAGCGTCTTCCTCAGAGCAAGAAACCTCAATTAAGGCTCCATCCTCGCGATCGGTGACGTCGAGTGCAACAGCATCTTCATTATCGACAAGACCACAAACGATGTACTCAACAAGGTCAGCTACCTTGTCAGAAGGCATCTCCTGAATGTCTTGATCGACAGCGTCTACCTCAGTGGGCTCTGTGAATTCAGACACGATTTACTCAGCCTCTGGAGCCTCGGACTCCTCAGCAGCTGCGGCAGCAGCCTCAGCAGCAGCCTCTGCAGCTGCAGCAGCCTTTGCCTGTGCCTTCTTGGAGAGCTTGGTCTTCTTCTCTGCAACTGGAGCACCAGTACGAGCGATCTCAATGAGGTGAGAAACTGCGCTTGTTGGCTGAGCGCCCTTTGCTACCCACTCGTCAACCTTCTCGAGGTTGATATCAATCGTCTTTGGGCTAGTCAGTGGGTTATAACGACCGACTTCTTCAATGTAACGACCATCGCGAGGCATACGACCATCAGCGACAACTACGCGATAGTACGGACGCTTCTTGGCACCGTGACGGGCCAGACGAATCTTAACTGCCAATGAAAACTCCTCCATACGAGCGGTGCCTCGGATGTTAGATGGGCTGCACCGCAAAGCCACAAATCGGGTTACAAGTGTACAACAACGCGTTAACCTCGAAAAGTATAAATTTGCTCTCTTCAAAAAGTACTCGTAATTTATATATGAAACACTTGTTCTATTTACGCAAAAAGTATACACTAAATCTATGGAAACGTCAAAGAACATATCGGATAAAACCGCACGTAAATCGTGTGATTTTGAATGGCATGGTAAGGCTATTGGCCTTCTTGACCTAGATGCGTTCTTTGCATCTGTAGAACAACTTGATCATCCTGAGTGGCGTGGAAAACCAGTAATCGTAGGAGGTTCTCCTCACAAACGGGGCGTTGTTTCAACCGCATCTTATGAAGCAAGAAAGTATGGCGTTCATTCTGCCATGCCTTCAGCTACTGCGGTAAGGCTTTGTCCTCATGCAATTTGGACTTCGGGACGTTATGACAGATATTCAGAAATGAGTGCTCTTGTTATGGGTTTTCTCAAAGATGAGACTCCCCTTGTTGAACAAGTTTCTATTGATGAGGCATTTTTTGATATTACTCCTGGAAGATTTTCTAAAGAAAATCCTTTAGAAATTTGTAAGCGCATACAAAAGAAAGTTGCAGCACTAGGTGTTACCTGTTCTATTGGTCTAGGAACAAATAAAACAATTGCCAAGATTGCTTCTGAACAAGAAAAACCTCGAGGTCTTACTGCGGTCTTTCCTGGTACAGAAGGTCGCTTTCTGGCTCCTCTGCCTATTGAAGCAATGAGCGGCATTGGTCCTGCTATGGCAAAGACACTTCATCAACAGGGAATCAAAACGCTTGGAGAGCTTTCAAGAGCAGATGCAATGTACCTCACTTCCCTTGTTGGCAATACAGCTTCAAAGATGATTTTGCGCGCGCAAGGAAAAGAAGTCTCAGAAGTTCATGAAGCTGCCCAGCCTCGTGACGTTAAGTCTGTTTCTAACGAGAGAACCTTTGAAGCAGATTTGTTTGATAAACAAGAAATAGAAGAAGCAATCAGACACTTCTCTGGTGTAGTAGGCAGACGTCTTCGCCGCAAACAGTTACAAGGTTATACCGTAACGCTTAAGGTAAAAGCCTCTGCAACAGAGTCTCATACCGCTCAAAAAAGAATCTCTACTCCAACTGACGATGAGCACCTCTTTGCAGAGATTGCCGTTGGCCTGCTTCCTACCATTTGGAAAGAAGGGCAGCCAGTAAGACTGCTTGGTGTTGGCATTAGCTCATTTACAGACGAGGTGCACGGCAAGCCCGTTCAGACATCTCTTTTTGATCAATTCGAAGCTACATTTGATCCTGAGTCCTCTGGGCCTACACCAAAAA
>JABZHE010000047.1:0-6641 GCA_015259025.1 Atopobium sp.
AAGGCATCTTCTATAACCTCCTCAATTCAAACAGTTGATGTTGAATTTCTTTACGCATTGCTGGGTGTATATCAAAAGGATTTTGATGCACGCAGCTCCAAAGCGCTTTCTTTTTTACAAGGAGGGGAGGCAAGTGCTTTAAAGGGATCTGTAGGATTACTTAAATGCGTTCGCTACCTTTTTGAAAAGAGCTTTTCTGTGGGCAACTTATACGACACTGAGCAGCTCATAAGCCAAGCTGAATCATACGGCAATCGAATGATTCAAGTACCTGCGCTTCTTATGGGAGCTCTTCTCAGTCTCAGAAGTAGGGCATACCCCAAAGCTCAGCTCCAGGCGAGAAGGGCGATGCTGTTGAGTAGGGAATGGGACTCAATATATGTCACGCAGGTTGGAAAGATACTTGAAGATATTGCAGGATTTTTCTTGGGCGTTATTCCCACAGAGAAAAATCTTGAAGCAATTACCCATCCATCACTAAAAGCAGCATGTAGAACAATATATAAAGGTCTCTTTAAAAGTGTAAAAGGGCACTCTCCTGTCTGGCTGGATGAGGTTGAGTATGGAGTTCCAGAAAATGCCATGTGGCTTATGAGGGCACTTTTGTCTGACGAGTCTGAATTTCAGCAGTGTCTAGAACGAGAAATGCCAGAAGAATGGCTGCATTATTTACGTTCAAATGAGGGTAAGCGAGATGTAACAAAATGGAGGGCATTTAGACAAGGAGCGGGGGATTCTCGGACTGAAAACTCTGTGGTTAAGAGCTCGCGTGTAGAGAAGAAACAGAATGCTCATCCTGGGGTGTACATCGCTCTTCTCGGCAGATTTAGTTTGTCGGTTCAAGGGGAGGAGATTGCCGGAAGAAAAATTGCTTATCGTTCGGCAAAGGCGCTGCTTGTGTATTTGGCGCTGGCCCACAATCACATGAGCTTTAGGTCGCAAATTGCTCAGCAGATTTGGCCTGAGGCTGATCAGGCACATTGGCAAGAGCGCCTGTATCAAGCTACTCGGGTTATTCGCAAAGAGGTGCAGGAAATCAAGAAAGGCTGTGAGCCTTTGGAGGCATCTCGGATTGAAAGAACACTTGGTTTTAATCTCCAGCAGGTAACCGTAGATATTGATATTTTTACGCGATTAGCAAAGAGTGTCGCATCATCAAACAGTGATGAAGACATAGTGCACCTGGCTAAGCAGGCAGAAGAGCTTTATCAAGGTGATTTGTATCTTCCCGAGGATGAGTGCTTTAGGTTTGCAGACCCCATCCGCATTGCTTTGAGAGATCAATACATAGACACTATGGTGACGGCTTCAGCGGCAGCCTTGAGGATTACTCACTATACGCTTGCAGTGCATTTTGCAGAGCTTGCCTACCTTGTTGATGATATGCGAGAAGACACACTTATGGCACTTATCCAGGCGCTTAGAAAATGCGGTCGAGCGCAGGATGCACAACAGTACTATGACTTGTACGTGCAGAAATACGTTACAAAGCGCAGAAAAATGCCCTCTAAACAACTTAGGATGATTGCAGGCGCAGAAAAAGGAAAAGAATCAATAGAAACCAGTGGTGGAGAAATAACGAAATTGGGATTTTACGACGCCATGTAGTGTGATTCAAGCAGTTAGACGGGGTATGATATATAAGTTGAATACTGTGTCTATCAACCGAAGATAGATGCCCGACGTCAAGGAAAAAGCTATGCCTAATTTCCTCTCTAAGATTCTGTCCTTTGGTGCTGATAAGGACCTCAAAGCATATAAGCGTATTGTCGAGAAGATCAATGCGCTTGAGCCAACAATGCAGGCAATGAGTGATGAAGAGCTTCAGGCCCAGACCGAGAAGTTCAAGGCTCGTTATGCCGAGGGAGAAAGCCTAGACGATCTTCTTCCAGAGGCTTTTGCAACAGTACGTGAGGCTTCGGTAAGAACTATTGGCCAGCGTCACTTTGACGTCCAGCTTATTGGTGGTATTGCGCTCCACAAGGGCACTATTGCAGAGATGAAGACCGGTGAAGGTAAGACGCTTGTTTCCACCCTTGCTGGTTACCTTAATGCGCTGAGCGGCGAAGGCGTTCACATTGTTACCGTCAACGATTACCTGGCTAAACGAGACAGTGAGTGGATGGGTACCATCTACAAGTTCTTGGGTATTAGCGTTGGTCTTCTGCAGAACGGCATGCGCTTGAGCCTTAAAAAGCCTGCGTATGAGGCAGATATTACCTACGGTACAAACTCTGAGTTTGGCTTTGATTACCTGCGTGACAACATGGTTACCCGTCCGGAGATGCGCGTTCAGCGTGGACATCATTATGCCATCGTCGACGAGGTTGACTCCATCCTTATCGATGAGGCCCGTACTCCCCTGATTATTTCTGGTGCTGGCACTAAATCTGCAGGTACTTATAAGGATTTTGCTAAGGCTGTTCGCGGCTTAACTCCAGATGTTGACTTTGAGATGGACGAGGCAAAGCACACCATCGCAACAACAGAGATTGGTCTCGAGAAGGTCGAGCGCGCTCTTAACATTGACGACATCTACAACGATGAGTCCGGTCAGCTGGTAAATCACCTGCAGCAGGCACTGAAGGCTGAGTACATGTTCCATCGTGACCAGCAGTATGTTGTCATTGACGGTGAAGTTAAGATTGTTGATGAGTTTACTGGTCGTATTATGGAAGGCCGTCGCTATTCTGAGGGTCTTCACCAGGCAATCGAGGCAAAAGAGAACGTTCAGGTACGTGAAGAGAACCAGACTCTGGCAACTATTACGCTCCAGAATTACTTCCTCATGTATGACAAGCTCTCTGGTATGACTGGTACTGCAATGACTGAGGACGCAGAGTTCCGTGAGGTTTATCACGTTCCTGTTCAGGTTATTCCACCTAATCGCCCTGTTAAGCGTGAGGATCTTGATGACCTGGTCTATCGCACCATTGATGCTAAGTTCGAGGCTGTTGTAAGAGACGTCGAAGAGCGTCATCAGAATGGTCAGCCTGTGCTGGTTGGTACCGTTTCTATTGACAACTCCGAGCGTATTTCTCGCATTCTTTCTAAGCGCGGCATTAAGCACAACGTTCTGAATGCTAAGTTCCATGAGCGTGAGGCACAGATTATTGCTCAGGCTGGTCGTGAGGGTGCGGTTACCATCGCAACCAACATGGCAGGTCGTGGTACCGATATTCTTCTGGGCGGCAATCCGGACGTTATGGCTGAAGATATCCTTCGCAACCAGGGAATTGAGCCAGCCGAGGCTACTCAGGAGCAAAAAGAAGCCGCTCGCAAAGAGGCTAAAGAGATTTGCGCTACTGAGCGTGAGGCAGTAACCGCTGCAGGTGGTTTGTGCGTTATTGGTACCGAGCGTCACGAGAGCCGTCGTATTGACAACCAGCTCCGTGGTCGTTCTGGTCGTCAGGGAGACCCTGGTCAGACCCAGTTCTACCTCTCTCTTGAAGACGATCTGATGCGTCGCTTCGGTGGTGACCGCATGGACGGCGTTGCGGCAATGATGCAGCGCTATGAACTTCCTGACGATATGCCAATCAAGGCAAAGATTGTTACCAAGCTTGTTGAGGGCGCTCAGCATAAGGTTGAGGAAGTCAACTTTGCAATGCGTAAGAATGTCCTTGATTACGACGACGTCATGAATAAGCAGCGCCAGGTCATTTACGCGGAGAGAAATAAGATTCTTGATGGCAAGGATCTTATGGAGCTTATCGAGACAGTCACTGCTTCTACTACTCAGCGCGTTTGCGAGGAGTTCTGCTACGGAGATGCTGACGAGTGGGATCTTGAGGGTCTTGAGAAGTGGCTCACCGAGCTTACTGGTAAGACAGATCTTCCAGAGTTTACCGAGGATACCAAGTTTGAGCAGCTTGAAGAGGATGTCACCGCTTTTGTTCAGAAAACCTTTGACGAGAAGACCCAGAAGCTCGGAGAAGAAGTCATGCGCGAGCTTGCTGCTCAGGTAATGCTTCGTGTTATCGACACTCGCTGGATGGCATACCTCCAGGAGATGGATTACCTAAAGACTGGTATTGGTCTTCGTGGTTTTGGTCAGCGCGATCCTCTGGTTGAGTATAAGACTGAGGCATATGAGGCATTTACGCTGCTAGTAAACACCATGTACGAGGACTTCCTTCGTACTATTCTTCGCCTTGAGCTGGTTAACCGTCCACGTCAGAATACTGAGGCAGAGGCGTTCCAGAATGCTCACTATTCTGGTGGAGAAGAGACTGACGGCGATCAAAAGGCACTTAAGCAGGGCAAGAGCATGCTTAAGAATGCCGCAGCTATTGGCAAGAGCCCACAGGGAACCGGTGCTAGCCAGTCTTCTGTGTCTACCTATCGTAAGTCTGATGATCCAAATCCTTACGTCAATGTTGGTCGCAACGATCCTTGCCCATGTGGAAGTGGTAAAAAGTTTAAGAACTGCCACGGCCGAAACAGGTAAGAATGGCTGATACAGAGGTTGTTTCGCTCCAAGCTTTAGCGGAGCGTCTCTCAGAGGTAGAAGGGTATCTTCACCTCGCCGAGAAGCGTCAGCAAATTTCAGAACTTGAAGCAGAAAGCGCTCGTCCCAATTTTTGGGACGACGCTGAAGCTGCGCAAAAAATAATGACTCAACTAGCATCACTTCGCGATGATGTTGCTGGTATTGATAGAGCTAAAGAGAAACTCGGTGATGCTGAGGCCGCTTTTGAGCTTGGAACAGAGCTTGGAGACCAAGCATCACTCGACGAATCTCAAGCGCTTGCGGCATCTCTTGAAAAAGACTTGTCGGAGCTTGAGCTTTCAAGCTGGTTTACTGATGAACTTGATCATGGTGATGCAATTGTTACTATTAAGCCTGGTCAGGGTGGTCTTGAGTCTCAAGACTGGTGCGAGATGCTTTTTCGCATGTATCTCAAATATTGCGATCGTCGTGGTTGGAAAGTTGATATCAACGACGCTCCTGTTGCAGAGGTTATTGGTCTTGACCGCGCAACCTTTACGGTAAGTGGAAAAAATGCTTATGGCATGCTTCGTGCCGAACAGGGCGTGCATCGTCTGGTAAGAATTTCTCCTACTGACGATAAGAAACGCAGGCAGACGTCATTTGCTGGTGTAGAAGTTTTACCCGTTCTTCCTGAAGATATTGAAGTTGCTATTGATCCCAATGACCTGCGTATTGATGTCTATCATGCATCTGGTCCAGGAGGTCAGGGAGTTAACACTACAGACTCGGCAGTTCGTATTACACATATTCCAACAGGAACGGTAGTAACCTGCCAAAACGAACGCAGCCAGCTTCAGAACAAAGCTGCAGCAATGAATATCTTGCGCAGTCGTTTGTATGAGATTGAAAAGGAGAAACGCGAAGCTGAGCTGGATGAGCTTCGCGGTCCAAAGAGAGAAATCTCGTTTGGCAATCAAATTAGGAGTTATGTTCTTTATCCTTATCAGCTCATTAAGGACTTAAGAACAGGTGCAGAAACAGGAAACGTAGAGTCCGTTCTTTCAGACGGCGATCTTGATCAGTTCATCATTGCGTACCATCGCTGGGTTGTTGGCGGAAAGGATTAGTGTGCAAAAATCTACTTGGCAAAAGACCTTTAAAGATTCGTTCTTTATCGTCCTTGGCTGTGCAATTTTTGCAGTTGGCCTTGATGTATTTGAAGTTCCTAACGGACTTGCGGCTGGTGGTATTACTGGTTTTGCAACGATTATCAGAGCTGTTGCATTGCCTTTTGGTTTTGATTTGCCAGTTGGTATGCAAACAATCGCTATGAATATCATTTTGATGGCTTTTGTTGCAAAAAGCGGCAACAAAAAATACTTGCTCAAGAGTGTTGTAGGCTTCTTAATTTCCAGCATTTTTGTCGATTTATTTGCACCTTTTTTACCAGCTCTTGGCGCCAATGATCTTATGCTTGCTGCTTTGTGGGGCAGTATTATCTGCGGTTTTGGTCTTGGCCTTGTATTTAGAGCGGGTGGAAATACCGGTGGTACAGACATCATTGCTCAGGCGGTTTCCAAGCGTTTTTCTATTCCATCCGGTACTGCAATCATTATTGTAGACATTCTCATTATTATTGCGGCTATTCCGGTCTTCTCGCTAGAAAACGGTCTGTATTCTACCTTGGCAATCTTTGTTACAGGAAAAATGATTGACTTCGTCATCGACGGACCAAGGTCCGAGCGCTGCGTTTACATTATTTCCTCTGAGCACGATGCAATCGCTCACGAGATTCTCTATAACCTTAATCGTGGCTGTACGGAGCTTCAGGCGCGCGGACTGTGGAGTGGTGCGCACAAGCCTGTTTTGATGTGCGTTCTTGGTCGTACGGAGGTTGTTCAGCTGAAAGTTATCGTTTCCGAGATTGACCCCGATGCACTGGTATTTGTTTCAGAGGTCCACGAGGCAATCGGCGAAGGCTTTAAGTCATTTGAGGCTTTGGAAAGCTAATCGCTGCTAATCGCTGTTTGGTCAGCAAGCTGCTCGACAGATGGTCTTGTTGAACTTCGGTGGATGCGTGTAGCTGGATCCGATTAAACACAATTGCACGTAAAATTTTGCGATTAAAATGGCGCCCGACGATGAACTGCCTCCCATTTCTTGGACATAAGAAATGGGAGGCAGTTCATATGCGGGTGATTATGAT
>JABZHE010000048.1:0-6591 GCA_015259025.1 Atopobium sp.
ATCTTCAAACCATGCTAGGGGAGTAACTCCTGGCGAGAAAAAACGTCTTGTCCAAGAAAAACAGCCGCCCTCTTGTGAAGGCGGCTGTTTTTGTGTGCGAGAAGATCGCTCTAGCAGTTTAATCTTACTTCTGCTTGCGAGCCCTTAGTGCAAAGCCGAGAGCAGTGATGCCAGAAGCAACCATGCCAACAGAAGCAATTACAAGCTCAGCGACATCGCCAGTGTCTGGCAGAACGCGCTTCTTCTTGGTCTTAGAAGGCTTGTGTGGATCAGGGCTAGGAGTTGGCTCAGGATCTGGTGTTGGCTGAGGCTCAGGCTCTGGATAGTCGTTAGTGAAGACCAGAGGAGGTGTGCTGTTGCACTCGCACTGATCAACCTCTGTTACGGTTCCATCTTCAGCGGTCTTAGTAATGTGATAGGTGAAATCAAGCTCACCATCATCATTCTTAAAGACGGTGTAGGTGAGGGTGTAGACGGACTTGTCGTAAGTAACCCTCTGGTTAGTGCCGGTAACCTCTTTGATGGTGTAAATATAGGTGCCAGGTTGCGTAAAGACTAGCTCACCGAAGTTATTATCGCCAGAAACTGCAACAGAAGTCTCAACACTATCTGTTGTTGCGTTGTTTGGCATTGGGTAGGAAGGATCGTCACGGGTGAGAGTGAACTTGAAGATATCCTGGGTTGTTGCGGTGCGTGGATTGCCACCGTTGTCATCAGGGAGAACTGATGGATAGTCGGTTGGAGTATCTGGAGCATCACCAGTAACAACCTTCTGGATAACTGGATAGTCCCTAGCAGGAAGTGGATCAGGATAGACGTTAGTAAAGACGGCCCCTGGTGCATCGTTATACTCGCCAAGGTCAACGGTGGTAACGTTTCCGTCCTCGTCAGTCTTGGTCATAGTGCGCGTTGCCTTAAGCTGGCCAGTGCCATCGTCAGTTACGTGGTAGGTAACGGTGTAGACGCTCTGATCGTACTGGATGTTCTGGGTGCCGGTGACCTCTTTGATAGTGTACACGTAGGTGCCAGGCTGAGTGAACGTGATGTTGTGGAATACAGCATCGCCACCAAGAAGTCTGCGGGTACGAGCGGTGTTGCCGGTGGTTCCCTCAGGCATTGGGCTGGATGGATCGAGGCGTGTCATCTCAAAGATAAAGACGTTAGGAGCATCGCTCTCGTCTTCTGAGCCATTTGCCAGGAAGTTGTTGATGAGGCTCTCGGCAAGACTGTCACTTATGACGCCGTCGGCGCTTGCAGTACCCGCTGCGCTAACGTCGCTCGCGCTCAGGTAAGAATTAATCAGAGATGCAGGTGAAGGCTGTCCAGGTGTAGGAACAACTGGGTAATCGCCCTCAACAATCTTAGTAACGGATGGTGTCACAATGGCAGGCCTGACAGCGTAGACATTTACCAGCGACTGAGTGGTGGTGTACTGCTCAACGCGAGAAATGCTGCTCCTGGTTGAAACATAGGAATTAGGAACGTTCTCGGTGATGGTGTACGAAACAGTATCAGCAGCAGTGTTGTCTACGTACTTACGAAGACCCTTGTAGACGATGGTGTAGGTATTATCGCCATTATCGGTAACCTCAGGCGCAATGGTGCTGGTATCGAAGTTCTTATCGTTAGAGAGAACCAGGTTGTTGGCACCAAAATCAGTTGTGGATGGGCGCTTGCCACCAGCGGTGGTGTTATCGTCCCAGACCTTATTGATCTTGAGGTCAATGCCTGCATAGCTCAGAGCGTGAGTGGAGAGGGTACGAGTGGAGTGGTTACCAGCAATGTCGTAGTCAAGAACGCTGCTGAATACACTGCGCTTACCGTCGTAGGAAGCATCTAAGTTATCGGCAACCTTATAAGTGACGTCAACAAAGCCGCCGCTATTTGCAGCAAGTGCGTGCGTTGAAGTAAACAGCACCATGTCGGCCTCAGCAGGATTGGTGACTACGGTGTAGTCGCCAGGCTGTGGAGCATGGTTTGCAGTGTAGGTAACACCAGGGTTCAGCTTGATGTACTGGTAAGAGAAGTTGGAAGAAGAACTTACGCCTTCAAGTGTAAGAGGAAGCTGAGTTGCACCTTCTGGATTGATGCCAGCACCGCGGTCTGCAGACTTGGAGAGCAAAGGAACAAATAACTGTGTGGTATTTGCAGTGTTACCGGTGTTATTGCGGACAGCAATGTGAACAGTTGCGGTGTCTCCACGCTGCATAACAGGGGTGGTTGCGCCTGGATTAGCGGAGTCGTACGTGTAATCAGTTACGGTTCCAGAGATAGCGTCCTTTACAGAAAGGGTAGATGCAGCGGCAATTGCAGATGCCTGTGCAATGTTGATACCAGGGCGCTCGGAGAGAGAAACCATGGTCTCGCCAGAGTTGACGCTGTTGCCAAACAGGCTGGTGTACTGGGAAGTGTTCCAGTTGCTGCGGTCCCAGTGCTCAGACTTAATTTGAGCACCAATCTCCTTGAAGTCTTTGGTGGTAATGCCAACAAAGTCGTTGATGTGGTAGATACCCTTGCCTGCAAGATCAGTGGTGTGGACATCCATGCTCAGAGTCATGTTCTTGCTGGTAAAGTCTGGCTGATACTGGCCGCGAGTCTCGTCGCCAACATCAATGGTGTACTTCCAAACCTTAACAGCTACGCCGTCCTTATCGTACGTTCCTACAAACTCAGGAGCACTGAGCGTGCCGTTAGAAACGGTGAGGTGCTGTAAGTGAAGCCCTCAGGCATGATGACGTAGAGCACTGGCTCTTGAAGAGGATTCCAGTCCCAGTTTGCGTCGTCGATGCGACCAGAAATCTTGAAGGTCTCGCCGCCGTTAATCTGGGTCTTATCGATGCTACCAACGCCGTTAAGAACCTTAGGTGCGCCGGACTTAGCGGTCAACGTAACGCCTGCGTCAGGAGTGGTACCGGTGTCGTAGAGCTTGACGTTAGTGACAACGTCGGCGTTAGTACCCTTCTTCCAAGAGCCGTAAACGCCGTTGGAGATGTAGCTCCAGCCGTAGTACTCGTCAGTGACATGCTTGTTGTTTGGATTCCATGTATCGAGAAGATCGCTCATTGGTCTAATGCCATCGTATCCGCCAAGAATTGGACCAAGGTCAACCTTGATGGAAGTGATGGAGGTATTGATATCAAGGCCAAGGGCAGTGTTGGTGATAAGTGCGGAGACACCAGAGGTGCGCAGAATGCTTGGGTCAGCAGTTCCGCTCGTGCCGTCTGATGCGGTCCAGTGGATTGGACCATAGGTCATACCAGCCTTGTAAGGGATGGTGACGCCACGGATGATAGCGGTCTGGTTCTGATCGATGGTCATCTCGAGCGTCTTTGGAGCGGTGTCTGAGGAGAGTTCGTTCTTGATGAGGTAGGTGCCAAGACGAACGTTGTAGGTATCGTTTTTCTTGTATGCCCAGTTAGGAGCTGTATCGACAAGAGCGTGTGTGGTAAGACGCTCTGGGTTAAGACCGTCAATTACGGTAACCGTAAGAGTAGAAGAAGCGTTTGCGGAGGTACGGTTGACGTTTGGAGTGTCATTCCAAACGGACATAGTGAGGTTCTTAATGGTGACGTTAAAGGTTGAGTTGTTAGGTCTGGTGCTTGATGCAGGAACCTTAATCTGTGGCTTAAAGGTTGGGGTACCTGCGTAAGAGCCTGGCTCGTTCCACTCGACTGTTGCGGTCTTGTTAGTGCCGTCATCGGTAGTAGAGACGATGGTACCTGGGGTGTTGTAGAGGCTGGTCTCGTTGACACCAACAAGCTCCATATCACTTGGATAGACAACCTGAACCGTGGTCTTGCTGTTTGCCTCGGTGAGGACCTTAGAGCCTGTGGTAGAAACCTGCAGGGTAGAGGTGGTGCCACCCTTAGAGAGAACCTCGGTGGACTGATCAGCCCAGAAACCATAGGTCATGGCGTCAGCTGCAGTAACAGATGAGGTATGTGGATCAATGTTTTGTGTTGCAGCGGTGCTCAAGCTAACACGAATTGCATTTGCGATAACCTGGCTTGCGCTCTGGTTCTCAACAGCATCGTCAAGCTTGAACTGAATTTCTCCTCTGGAAGAGACCTGGGTAAGGCCGTTATTGGTCATGTAGACCAGATCACCACTGCGGTTCTTCTCGGAACTTGCGCCAGGATAGCCGTAAGGAAGGGTTCCCGTTCCTGTAGGTGTGGTCACCAGGTTAGAGAAACTGGTGTTTGAGATGCCACCAACGGTAAACGTTGCACCTGGAAGGCCTGTGACATAGAGTCCGTCTCCAAACCTCACGTTAAGGTAAGTTGGGGAGAACTGCAACGATGCAGGGATTGTGTAGCCAACATTCAAGGCGTAGGTGACTCCCGCCTTAAGAGCAGGAGTTTGACCTGCAAGAAGGTCAGCAACTTGGGCGTGAGTCGACGCATCTTCAATGCTCAGAGCATTGATTTGAAGACCTGTAGTGTCTTCTGCGTAAGCCACGCTAAGGTTAGGCAGCAATGCTGCGACGAATGCAACGGCAGCTAAAAGCAATCCCGCTACAATCCTTGCCTTACTTTTCATAGCACATCCTAACTAGAGCGATACAGAACCAATCACTTTCTTTCTTACTTATTCTTACGACGCTTAGTAATGCCAAGTGAAGTCATTACAGCGCTCATACCAGCGAGAAGTGCAGCAAGAGGTGCTGCAGCAGAAGCATCTCCGGTGTATGGAGTCTTCTGCTTCTTTTTCTTAGATGGCTTAGTTGGAGTGGAAGGAGTCTCTGGAGTCTCTTCCTCTGCAACAGTAATGGTTAGCTGGATTGTGTCGTTATCAGTTGCAACAGCGTCCTTACCGTCTGGCCACTGGACACCATTCCAGGTGAACGAGAAGACCTTGCGGTTGCCAGCTGCGGAATCAGCAATAGCGCTGAAGGAGCCGGTAACGGTGCCGACAGCGGTGAGCTGGGTGCCTGCAGTAACATTGGAGTCAATGGTGACGCCAGGAATGGTGAGCTTCATCCAGCCATCGTTTGCACTTGCCTCATCAACAATGCGCTCAAGGTCAGAGTACGTTCTAATGGAGGAAGGATCGCTGAGCTCAAAGGTGACGGTAACCGTACGACCGTTGACTTGGACATCGCTGACCTTAAAGCCACTGCCAAAGTTGGAAGCCTGGATGGTGTTGGCATCAAGGTTGCTTGGAAGTGTCATTCCCTCAGGAACAGTCAGAGTTGCTGTGAACTTGAACTTCAGGTTGCTCAGCGTAATGGTGTCATGGTTGGTATTAGGGTAGGCGCGCTCAATGTTGTTCATCTGCTCCTGAATAGAGGAAGCAAGAATGGAACCAGTGAGGTTAAAGGTAGAACCTGCCTTCATAGTGATGACCTGGTCATGCTCGGTATTCTCGTCAGCAAGCATATCTGCAGGAAGGTTCATCTCAATTGGGTTGTTCACAATCAGAGTCTGCTGAATACCGGTGCCACGAGGGTCTTTGTTAGCAGCAATCTGAACGCCGTTCCAAGAAAGCTCGAACTTCTTGGTGACGTTGGTGACGGTGTTCTTTGCAAAAGACTCAAAGGTGCCGGTTAGAGTACCTGTAGCAGTAAGCTCCTGACCATTGGTAACCTGAGTTGGGTCAAGGGTAAGACCATCAACAGTTACGGTAAGAGGTCTTGCAATCTCTGCGGAAGCTGCGTCGTCTTTACCAACTGTCTCGACAGCGTCTTTAAGCTGCTTGTAGTTGGTGTAAGTGCCCTTGAGCTTCAGGGTAACGGTAACTTCCTGGCCGTTGACGGAGACGTTAGAAACCTCAAAGAGGTCACCAAGGCCAGAGGTAGTTACTGTTGGATTAGCTGGGACAACAACGCCAGCAGGAAGCGTGAGCTTGGCGGTAAAGGTAGAAGTTGTGCCAGAAAGCGTGATCTTGGTTAGGTCGTCAAGGCCACCAGCAATGCCATTCTCAAAGGCGCTCATCTGATTGATGACAGAAGTTGCATCGATAGCGCCTGTAAGACTGAAGCTCTTATCGTTAGAAACTTCCTTAATCTGAGTGGTATTGCTCTGGGAATCGCTCCACATATCTGCAGGAAGATCGCTGGTAAGCTCTACCCTCTGGATGGAAGGATCGTCTTTCCACTTGAGGTAGTAGGTGACATCGTTAGTAAGCGTTGCACCGCCGTTGATGGTTGCAGGAGAGTTACCTGCAGCATCAGTGAACCAGTAGCGGTAGTTATGACCAATAACAATTCCAAAGAAAGTCATTGGATCATCCGCATTGTCCAGAATGTGATTCTCAAAAGTTGCAATATCGGTGTAGGCAGTATTGGTGTTAGAGCTGGTAGGACTTGCAATTCCAGCTGTTGTAGCGCTGAGGGTGTTGCCACTGAGGTTCTGAAGCAGCACATTGATGTTGGTCTGCTCAGCAACAGTTGGGTGAGTCTTGATAGTTGCAACTTCTCCGCCGTTTGCATCGGTGGTGATGTCAAAGACGTTTGGATTCTGCTTAAACACGCTGTTTGCAGAGAAGGTACCACCATTTGCCGAGAAGGACACGGTAAGGTGCTGCTCCTCCCAGTCTGCGTACAGATCAACGGTATCGGTACCTGCAGGAACAGCCAGGTTGGAGTTGGCT
>JABZHE010000049.1:0-6552 GCA_015259025.1 Atopobium sp.
TAAAGCGCTACTCTGAGGTCTCCCCCTCTGCCAAGTCTGGGAACTTTGGCAGATACATATGGGTCCAGTCCAGCTCATAGTTGCACTTATTTGCAACCTCAATGGTGTTCTCGATAGCTTCTGGACACCACGAGAAGATCTGGCACATTTCTTGCTCACTCTTAAGGTAGAACTCGCTGCCTGTCATGCGTTTGCGGTTCTCATCATCAACGCGAGCGCCCGAACCAATGCAGGAAGCAATGTCTTGAACGCTTGCGTCTTCTTTAGTGAGATAGTGGTTATCGTTGGTAGCAACTACCTTAATACCAAGGTCATGACCCATCTTTACAATGCGCTCAGCAAGAGTTCTATCGGTATATCCGCCCCAGCTTGGATCAGATAAACCGTGGTCTTGAATCTCTAGGTAGAAATCATCCCCAAAGATGTCTTGATAGATTTTTGCCCAACGCTCCGCTTCTTCTGGACGACCTTCAAACAACATACGAGGAATAATGCCAGAAACACAAGCTGAAGTGCAGATAATGCCCTCGTGGTAACGCTTGAGCATCTCAAGCGTGGTACGAGGCTTGTAATAAAACATCTCTTTTGAGCCAGCTTCTGACATCATCTTCATCAGGTTGACATAGCCGGTCTCATTTTTAGCAAGCAGGATAAGGTGATATCGCACCTGCTTAGTGCCCTTCTCAATACAATCATCAAGAATGAAATAAGCTTCACAGCCAAAAATTGGCTTGATAAGTGGAGAAGGTTTGTTGGCTTTTACTGCCTCAATATCATGCGTTTGATTCCAAATTTGAACGTCAGAAGCCCATTGAGCATGAACTTTATCGTGCTCACCAGCATTTGGATCATCTGCAGGTGGCTCTTCTAGATCCCAACCCTTTTCAAAACATTCCACATCGTGGCACCACTGTCCAAAATCTTTAAGTGCCTCATTGTACTTACGGCATGCAAGGTCAAAATCTGGAATACCAAAGAGATAACCGTGATCAGTTAAAGCAAGCGCTGGCATACCAAACTCTACAGCTTTACTAACCATGTCTGGGACACGGCTAGCTCCATCAAGAATGGAAAAATCTGAGTGGTTGTGGAGGTGAACAAATGCCATCTTCTTCTACGCTCTTCTCTTTGTGCTTCAAAATTTGTTCTTTTACCAAGGGCTCTTAATTTCTTTGTATAGTGTAGCCGATTCGCCAGACAATAACTACTAATACAAACATATGTTCTATATGCAGATATTTCTATTACCGCTGGTAAATTGAATGAAAATATTTTCTCGCCAATGTAATGACGTTACAAAATCTCTCTGAATTTACAAAAACCGTTTGACCAAAAACTTCTCAAAAATAAAAGTTTCAAACTGGTAACTCTTAGACTAGGGACACCTTAATTGGGAATATAGTTTTTGTATTACCTATTCCAGTTAAGGAGATCACATGGATCAGATGAAAAGCATTTCCTTCGACGACATTGCAGCGGCTCAGAAGAACTTTGAGTCCGACCGCGCTCATACTGTAGCTAAAAATGCTGCTACCAGCGCTGGTGTTAGAAAAGCAGCTCGTGTTCCAGAAGGTGTCGCTCTTAATCCTCTTACCTTTGATGTTGAGGTAAAGCAGGGCGACCGTACCAACCAGAAGCGCTCTGGTCGTTGCTGGATGTTTGCATCGCTCAATACGTTTAGATATCGCATCATCAAGAAATACAACCTCTCTACCTTTGAGCTTTCCCAGGCATATCCACTGTTCTGGGACAAGATGGAGAAGTCTAACTGGTTCCTTGAGAACATTCTGGACACCCTTGATGAGCCTCTGAACGGCCGTCTTGTATCCTTCCTACTCACCGATCCAATTGGTGACGGTGGCCAGTGGGATATGTTCAAGAGTCTTGTTAAGAAGTACGGTGTAGTTCCAAAGAGCGCTATGCCAGAGACTGCTAACTCCTGCAACACCCACGAGATGGACGCGTATCTCACCCGCTATCTTCGTAGTGCAGCAAAGCGTCTTCGTGAGACTGCAACAGCTGGTGAGTCCCTTGAGTCTCTGCGCGAGATGAAGAAAGAGATGATGGAGGACGTCTATACTCTGCTGGTAACCTGTCTGGGTCAGCCTCCTGTATCTTTTGAGGCACGCCTGCGCGATAAGGACGATAACCTCGCTCTTTCTGGCACCTTTACTCCTCAGGAGTTCTTCGCAGAGACTGTTGACATGAATCTTGATGATTACATCTCAATCATCTCTGCACCAACCGCAGATAAGCCTTTCAACCACACCTACACCGTTTCCCGCTTGGGCAACGTTGTTGAGGGTGGCGGCGTTCGTTACCTCAACCTTGAGATTCCTGAGCTTAAGCGCCTTGCTGTGGCTCAGCTCAAGGACAACCTGCCTGTCTGGTTTGGTTGCGATGTTGCTCAGTCCTACCTTCGCGAAGAGGGCATCATGGATACCCGTGCACTTGACGTTGACGGCCTCTTTGGCTTCCCTGTCGAGGGTGCACTCGACCGTGCTGAGCGCCTTGACTACGGCGAGTCTCTGATGACTCACGCAATGGTTCTTGAGGGCGTTAACTTTGACGCAGAAGGCAACACTACCCTCTGGAAGGTTGAGAACAGCTGGGGTAAAGACCACGGTCGCGATGGCTTTGATACCATCTCTGACCCTTGGTTTGACGAGTACGTCTACCAGATTGTTGTTGACAAGAAGTATCTCACTCCTGAGCAGCTCAAGACCTTTGAGACTGAGGAAGCAACCGTCCTCGAGCCATGGGACCCAATGGGCTCTCTTGCAACGCTTCGCTAAGGTACAAACCATCTGGCGAGAAGATCGGTCTTCTCGCCAGGTTTTTCTAAACGCTACTAACAAAAGGAGCCGTAATGGCTGATCAGACCGTAAATCCACAGTGGGCAAACGAGGAAACTGCTGCTTTTAGCGCAGACCGCGCTAACCGCGTTGCCCGCAACTCCGTAACTTCTATGGGCGTTTCCGCAGCTGCTCGCGACATCACCACCATGCGCACTTACGCTGATACCTACGGTGTTGCCGTTGCAAAGACCGGCGACGTCACCAACCAGCGTCAGAGCGGCCGCTGCTGGATGTTCTCTTCTTTCAACGTGCTTCGTCAGGAGGCAATCAAGAAGCTTGACGTTGATACCTTTGAGTTCAGCCAGGCATATGGCATGTTCTACGACAAACTTGAGAAAGCAAACTCTGCACTTGAGTACATCATTCAGACCGCTGCCCAGCCAACCGATTCTCGTGTTGTCAACACACTTCTGACCGAGGGCATTGGCGATGGCGGTTACTACTCATTTGCCATGAGCTTGGTTGAGAAGTATGGCCTGGTTCCTAAGGATGCTATGCCAGAGACTGCTTGCTCCAAGAACTCCACTCAGATGGATGAGCGCATTGACCGCCTGTTCAGGAAGAGCGCTGGCGAGCTTCGCGCCGCATACGCAGCTGGTAAGTCTATTGACGAGCTTCGTGCGCTTAAGCAAGAGCAGCTCAAGGGCTTCCACCAGATCCTTTCCGTCTGCCTCGGCGAGCCACCTCTAACCTTTGACTTTGAGTGCAAGGTTGGCAAAAACGCACAGGTAGATAAGGCAAAGCTCTCCCCTGTTGAGCCAAAAAAGGCTTCTGACAACAAGGACAAGAAGGACGGCGAGAAGGACGAGGAAGGCACTCAGATTCTTCGCGACTTTGGCATTACTCCTCTTGAGTTTGCTGAGCGCTATTGTGGCGTTGATCCTCGCGACTTTGTCCAGCTCATCTCCGTTCCAAGCAAGAAATATCCTTACGGCAAGGTATATCACCCAACCTTCATCGATACCGTTTTGGGCGGCATAAAGACTCGCTTCTTAAACGTTGAGCCAGAAGTTCTTGAGGCAGCTACCATTGCTTCTTTGAAGGACGGCAACCCTGTCTGCATGGCCTGCGACGTTATGCAGGAGTTCCCTCGCCACAATGAGGACTTCAACTACGTTCTCTCAACCGACACCATGGATTACAACGGCCTCTTTGGCGTTGATTTTGACATGGATCGCGAAGCAATGATTGAGAACTATGAGACTTCCCTTACCCACGCAATGACCTTCCAGGGCGTTGAGCTTGATAAGGACGGCAAGGCTAAGCAATGGCGCATTGAGAACAGCTGGGGTAAGGACTCCGGTAAGGACGGCTATCTCATCATGAGCGCAGACTGGTTCCGCCTCTACGGCGGCGAGGCTGATGTTCGTCGTCAGTACGTTCCAGAAGACCTGCTCAAGGTTTGGGACGAGGGCGAAGATGTCCAGATTGATTTCTGGGAGAACCTTGGCTACTCCCTTGGTGGTCGTAACCGCAAGTAAGGTTCGCAATCACAGCTTACGAATACGGACATAAAAGCGCCCAAGGCCGGTACAGAAATTTTCTGTACCGGCCTTATTAGTGTATACTGGAGTATAAGAAAAACCTTATCTTATTTTAGGAGGTTTTTATGAAGTGTTTTTCAAAGGAACGTATAATTTTACGGATTATTGTTATATTTCTTTTCCTATTAATCTGGTATTGCGATTCAAGAGGTATGCTGCCAGAAAATGGTCGCACTATCCTTACTATTCTTTTATTCGGTATTTTTTGGTTTATCGAGGCTAGATTTATTAAACCCACTAAAACAGATCAAAACGCGCCACGGAGACCTCGGCTGTAATCTTTCCAGCGCTGAGCTCTGTCAATGCATCCGTGAACGCCGCTTCTTCTCCGCACCTAAAGTCTATGGCGAGAAAAACGTCCGCTCCAAACTCTGCCGTTATAACCTTGCCGCCGGTATCTGAGACCAAGCGCTGAATCTGCTCATACAGGTTATACGGGGCCGACAACTCCACCCTCACAACCTGCAGCATTTCCTGAACAGCAGACGCTTCTTCGGCAGCAGCCAAAGCCTCTTGAGTTGCTGCCGTATACGCACGAACAAGTCCACCAGGTCCCAAAAGCGTTCCACCAAAGTAGCGCGTGACAACGCAGCAGACGTTCTTAAGTCCCGCTCCGCGCAATACCTCCAGCACCGGCATTCCCGCCGTTCTGGAAGGCTCTCCGTCGTCGGAAGCACGCTCTGTACCGTCCTCCAAGATCCATGCGGGAACGTTGTGGCGAGCGTTATAGTGCTTTGCTCTTACCGTGGCGAGAAACTCTTGCGCTTCTGACTCTGTTTCTACATGACAAAGCTGGGCTATGAAGCGGCTCTTTCTGTCTTCAAAGAGACCTTCCGCAACAAAGCCCAGTTTGATTGTCTTGTAGGATGTGTCAGACATGGAGCAACTGCAGTGCCGCAGTTATGCGAGTACACAGACCTTCTCGCCAGCAGAAACTGGCTGGTCTGCAGAAGCAAGAATCTCTACGTTGCTATACTCGCTAGAGTTAGTAATAGCAAGAATAACTACCTCAGGATGACCTGCGTCCTTAACCTTATCAAGGTCAAAGGCCATGAGTGGCTGGCCAACCTCAACATGCTGATCCTGCTCGACAAGGGCGGTAAAGCCGTCACCCTTCATCTCAACCGTATCAATGCCCACGTGAATCAAAACCTCTTCGCCAGAATCGGCAGTAATTCCAAAGGCGTGAACAGTTGGAGTAGTTGCGGTAATAGTGCCCGAAACTGGCGCGTACACAACGCCCTCAGAAGGCCAAATACCCAGACCCTGTCCAAGCATTCCACCTGCAAAAACAGGATCAGGAACGTTCTCTAACGCAACAACTTTTCCGTTTGCTGGTGCATAAATTGTTTTAGCAGTGTAATCAGAAACTACAAGAGCCTCTGGCGTGGCTGTCTTGGAGGATTTCTTGAAAAGATCAAAGAGTCCCATGGTAGTCCTTTCGTTTTTAAGCCTCTTTATCATAGCAGCATTCAAAGTGGCCACCGTTGCTTTTCATGAACACAGCGTGCCAAATTACGCTCTTCTCCGCTCTTCTCCGCTCTTCTCCGCCTCGCTTCGCTGAACATACGGCGAGAAACCCGCGTCCTCGAAACATCTCATTTACTTGGAGATTATTTGACTTTAAAGCTTCTGAGCTTATGAACGTGATACAATCGCCCATGCAAAGTGGACCAGACAACCGCGGAGTACCCGTCCAGCTAAGTGGAAGGGTGCTATGAGGAAAGTCCGGGCTCCACAGGGCAGGATGCTGGCTAACGGCCAGGCGGGGTGACCCGACGGAAAGTGCCGCAGAAAAGAAGACTCTCACCTGCGCATTCGCGTAAAGAGAAAAGCTGAAACGGTAGTGTAAGAGACTACCAGCATGCTGGCAACAGCGTGGCTTGGTAAACCCCATCCGGAGCAAACGCAAATAGGAGCGCTATGGTGTGGCCCGCACTGCGCTCGGGTTGCGCGCTAGAGACCAGTAGCAATGCTGGTAGTAGATAAATGGTTGTCCGCGACAGAACCCGGCTTATACGTCCACTTTGCCTACTGAACGCAAATCCCCGTGCCTTTCTGCACGGGGATTATGATTCTGCAGCGTGCTAGCGTCGGCTTTTAGGCCTGGCGCACAAAATAGCGCAGCTTTGGTAGGTTCTGCCGAAGAA
>JABZHE010000004.1:0-19928 GCA_015259025.1 Atopobium sp.
GGGGTATTCTTGGAGATAAGAGCGCATTCTCCCAGGTACTTACCACCTTTTTGAGAAACAATAGAGGTCAGAACGTCCTTACCCTGTTCAGCGCCGTAGTCGACAACCTCGCCGTCTTTGAAGGTAAACCAGAAGTTCTTAACAATCTGTCCAGCGTGAATCAACGGCAGCGCAGAATGAACAGTGCCGTTTACCTTGCGATAGTTTGGCGTGGTGAAGACTTCCTCAGTAGGAATGTTAGGGAAGAACAATGTTCCGTCCTGGGTCTTGCCAGCGCCACCCTCCCAAAGATGTCCTGGGTTCATGCCAATAGTCAGGTTAGTCCCATTTGAAGACTCATAACGAAGCTCTTCAAACTGGTGAGAATTCATGAAACGCTTGGTCTTCTCAAATGTTGCATTGTGGGTCTCCCAAGCACTCTGAGGATCTTCTCCACTTGCATGAGCAACGTCCAAAATAGCAACCCAAAGCCTGTAGATTGCCTCAGCCTCAGAAAGCTCTGGGAAAATTACCTTTGCCCATTCAGCTGCAGGAACGCCAGCAATACACCAAACGTTTTTACCAAAGTCCATGCCGTTTCTAAAGACATCGCACTCCAGGTTTCTTGCACGAGAAACAGCAGCTGGCTTTTCTGGATCAATACCCTTCAGACCATTTGGATCATCAGACGAGAGGAACAAAAATGCTGCACCCTGCTCTGCAAGGGAGTTAAGCTGCTCAATCTTCCAGCTTGGAGTTTTAGAAAGACGAGCTAGATCTACGTTTTCGTACATGATTCTTGAGGACTCTTGATCGCCCCAAATAACCGTGACAAAATCTGCACCAGCTGCATAGGCTGCGCGCTGAACTCTACGAGCGAAATCAGCAATCTCAATTGAAGCGTTAATTACCAGCTGACTTCCCTCAGAAATTGCGCATCCCTTCTTCACAAGAAGCTCAGCGTATTTATCAATCTGATCAGACAGCGCATCGAGGGCAATCTTTACCTCTTGGTCTGTCATAGGAATTTGTGCCATCTTGTTCCCTTCAACCATCAATCCACGTAAGTCAAGAAAGTAAGAGCAAACTTCTTGGCGATAGATCCAAAGTATTTCCGTTCCACTTCTACCCGAACAACCTTCTTCACAACGCCAAATTTCAATCTTGTCCATAAAAAGAGCCCCGAAGGGCTCTTGTATGTCTTTGGAGCGGGCAACGGGATTCGAACCCGCGGATGATGGCTTGGGAAGCCATTGCCTTACCACTTGGCGATGCCCGCAATTGTGTAGATTTTATCACAGTATTTTTTGCCTTTTGATTGCTTGCTCGGCAACTAGATAAAAGTTTGATGCGTTGTTTTCTGCCTAGCTGCTTGTATACAACAAAAATGCACCTACACAAATTTTCTTTGTCAGAAATTGGACAAACGCTGGTCAGAATAGGCACAAAATCACTCTTTAGCATGCTCTCCAACGAAAGGAGCGCTATGCAAAAGTACTTCTGGCGAGAAACCCCCGCACACCACTATCCCACCTCTTATAGACGCCTACTCTCCACCCGACAACTCCACCTTCCTCGGGCAAAGCTGCTCGGTGGAGACCCCGTCATGCCAAGCAGCTTTCCTTCAATAGGACACGCAGGTCTGCGGTCGCGCCTAGCAGATAGGTTTTCTCGCAAGCCCGAGGCTCCCCCATAAAGAAAAAGACCGGTGAACACCGGTCTTAAAGAGAGCTGTTTTGTTGCAATACAATTAGTTTACGCTGTGATGAAGCGCTGGATTCTTAGACAGACACTCATTACAAATACCCGTAAAACACAGGGCGTAAGAGTCAATCTCGCCACAAGAGTCCTTGGTGAGGCTGGTAAGATCCCTTAGAACTGGTCCATCAACATCAAAGACACGGCCGCACTCATGACACTGGAAGTGGGCATGCTCAGTTGTAGTTGGATCAAAACGAGAGATGTTATCACCAGTATTAACAACCTGAAGCTCACCTGCGTCAACAAGCTGCATAAGGTTGCGGTAAACGGTTCCAAGAGAGATGTTTGGTAACTCCTCTCTTACTGCCGCATACACGCTATCTGCTGTTGGATGGTCATGGCGACCTTCCATATACGTACGAATTGCCTCACGTTGCTTACTGTAACGCACGATAACCTCATTAATTAGTAAGTGTTACTGATTACAGAATACGTTAACACTAATTGTCTATATGTTGCAACAAAAGCTCTTATTTATGCATTACAAAAATCTCATCATACGCAATCTACCTCTGATTTTTCAGTTTGGAGGCACGCATGTTTATCACAAAATCCTCAAAACCTAAGGAAGAAAGAACTGCACGGAAGCGCTCCTTTGCTTCTGCCTTTCACTTTTGGTTTATCCCTCTGTTGATTGGAGCTCTTCTCCTTAGCCATTTTTTCCTAAAGCCTGCTCATAGACTTGCTTTTGCACAAGAGCCCTCTTTTACTGTTGCACAAAGAGAAGATTTTCCTGGTGGACAACAAATTCCTATGTGGACCGCTAGTGACGGTACGTATCTCTACTGTGGAGATGAGTTCAATCACTATGGCGCCTGGCCAGGAGCAACTGGAAGTGTAATTGACCCGCAGTCTTATACAAAACTCACCTCAGCTAATGGCGCTCGCGGTGGAACATATACCGCCGAGCAGCTTAGAGCTATTGACTACATCATTTATCACGGAGCTACTGCGTCCCAAGAAAAAGACGTGTATGGATATACAGGTTGGAAGGCGCGAGCCATCACGCAGTTTGCGCTGTGGGCGGTTATGCGCGGAGAAGCTCATGCTCTTGCGGTGAGTGTTCCTCAGGCAGAGCTTCATCAACCTATTGAACAGTTCTATTCCGATGCCATGAACTATGCTCAAACCAACATCAGCGGTCCGGAGAGTGGAGTCGCCAAGCTGTTTGTGCCTACAGGAGACAAACAGGTTCTGTTTTTCTTTGGGCAGCGATCTGGCTCTCTCAAAATCACCAAAGGCTCATTATTACCCGATGTCACTTCAAATAACGAGCACTACTCCCTAGAAGGCGCTGTTTACGGAGTATATTCCGATGAAGGTTGCACCAATCTTCTTGGCAGCCTCACTCTTGATAAATCTGGGTCTGCAACGCTCGATGAACTTCCTGTTGGAACGGTGTACGTAAAAGAAACCACCGCACCAAAGGGCTTTCTTCTTGATCAGACAATCCATGCTGTAGAGATAAAAAACCAGGAAGAGAGCGCTCTCGCGGTTACCGACACTCCTATCGGAGACTTTAATCTACGCATTTCAAAACAAGACTTTGACCACAGTACGAGCCTCAGCGAAAACAATCATTCCGAGCAACAAAGTGCTTCTCCCCAAGGAAACGCAACACTGCAAGGCGCGCTTTTTAAGGTGACCTACAGCGGCTCCTCTGAAACAACACTTAGAACATGGGTTTTCTCGACCGACGAACAAGGTTTTGTCTCTTTTGATGCAGACCATAAGGTTTCTGGAGATGACCTTTTTACTCTTGGCGAGAAACCCTGGCTTCCTCTGGGGTATTACCAAATCGAAGAAATTCAAGCACCTGAAGGCTATAAACTTCCAGAACATTCGCTTCAAACTTGGAAGCTATCAAGCCAAGACGGAAATCTATTCTGGACAAATATCTCTAGCGGAAAAGTAAATCCTTCCTCTGGACACCTCTTCACCTTTAAAGACGAGGTAATAAAAGGAAATCTTAAGATCAAGAAAATTGGACACACTTCTCTGAATTCATCTGATGGTTATTCTGAAGCAGAAGAAATGCCAAGTTTAAAGGGCGCAAAAATTGAACTCACGAATAACTCCACTCAGCCCATTTTCTACCAAGGCAACTGGATTGCCCCGCACGAAGTTGTCACCACAGTAGAAACAGACGATTCTGGAGAGGCTGCTGTTAATGACCTTCCCTTTGGCTCCTACTCGCTTAAAGAGGTGCTGGCTCCAGCAGGTTACTCTCTCAACAAAGAATGGAATCCTACGGTTACCCTTACTTCTGAAGAGACAATAGAGGCTCCCGAGCTTATTGATGAAAGAATTTCTTTACAAACGATGCTTGTGGATGCTGCTGGATCAAAAAATCCTGAGTATGCCGAGAAACTCAATCTTGTTGATCACATTAAATACGAGGGTCTTACCCCAGGAGAAGAGTACGAAATTACCGGAGAGCTCTATGAGACAAAACAGCTCCAAGAAGGTACAGCGGAGCCCATCGCTCGTGGAACTGTCCGCTTCAAAGCTCCTGCCTCATCAGGAGAAGCTGCAGTTCCTTTTTCTGTAAGAACCGCTTCACTTGAAGGTAAAGAAGTTACTGCCTACGAAACAATTTCAAAAGATGGTGAGAAAGTTGCTTCGCACACGGACAGTCACTCTAAAGCGCAAACTATTCGTGTGACCCCTAAGCCCCATCTTCCTGGAACAGCAGATAATGCCTATGCAGTTCCCCTTTTACTAGCCCTGGCAGGATCAGTACTTATTGGATGTGTCCATTTATTTGCAGCAAAATTTAGACGTTCTTTTTAGTTGAGCAATCTTGCCTTAGCACTAAAAAAGAAAGGGCAGAAATCTCTGCCCTTTCTTGAAAACTTGCTCTAGCTAGTAACTTGTTCGTTTATGAGCGTCTAATAAGCTCAGTAACAAGAGCTGCTGCGTCAGCGCACTGACCAGCGTTGACATTCTCGCGAACATCAGCGGCGGTACGGCTGAGTGCAGGAAGTCCATCCTCGTTTAAGCCCATTAAGGTAACGGAACGAACTGAATTCTGCATTGCAGGAGTTGCGTCAGTGGTTCCCCAATCAAATGTGCTCTGCTCAACATCAATGTGAAGATCAGTTGCAATAGTAGAAAGGAGTCGAGTCATTCTACGGTCAGCGCGGCGAACGTTGCCAATTCCCTCGTTCTTAAGAATGGAGAGTGAACCAGCACCAACGCAGTCAAGGTTGATCAGGAAAGCGCCGCGAATATCAGTTCTGTGCTTTGAGAGGAACTCCCTCATGCCTGCGTGATCAAAGTCAGATGCTCCAAGCGCAACAAACCAAATGTCATGTGCAATGAGTTCGTCATCAGAGAGAGACAGAACGGCATTACGAAGATCATCCTCAGAAATAGCGGCTGCATCTTCAGAGTCGGTCTCTTCACGATTCTCAGCAGATGGTGCTGCACCGCCCTTCCAGTCATCCGATGGACCGTCGTTGCGACCGAAGAGTCTAAAGGAGCGACGCTTTGCCTCAGGAGTCTTTGCGTCTTGTGCCTCTGTTAAACCCTCATCGGCTGAAATGGTATCGAATGGGCTCTCTGCATCTTCTGCCTCTGGAGTTGGCGCAGGTGCCTGAGTTGGAACATAGTGAGGAGCTGGCTCGGAAGATGGAGCCAGTGGATCGACGGCATCGCCAGAAGGATCAGGAAGATCAAAGAGGGACGCACGACGAGCAAAATCGTTCTTAGTATGGAGCTCATGTGTTGCTTCAGGCTGTACCTGCGTTGCATCTGCATCAGCAGACTCATGAACCTGCTTCATGGTTGCATTAAGCTCATCGTCAACAGAATCATAAGCAACGGTGTTGTCAGCAGCGTCCTCAGCCTGATTATCTTCTGTTGTTGCATTTACAGCCTCTGCAACATCCTCAAGAGATGCAGTCTGGCTTGCACCAGTAGTGTCATAAGCAACGTAGCTTACTTCGCAATCTTCAGGAAGAATGCCCAGTGAATTAAGAACTTCCTCGCCGTGGCGGACGCCTTCCACCTCATCAGGCTCTGGGATAAGTGCGGCTGCATCTCCTGCAAAGTGATGAACAACCTCAGGGCGATGTCCGGTAGGACGGACATTCTCGAGAATACCAAGAAGTGCCGCAACTGAAGACTTGTTGTTGTTTGCGCCAATAGTGCAAGGTGCAAAACGCTCTGCAATAGTTGCAACAGAAAGAGCAACAAGTGGAAGAGCTGCAAGAATACCAACAATCCAAAAAAGGACACGAACTGGATCAGGGAGGAAACGAAGAATCTGAACAAACGTAGCAACAAACACGGCAACTACACACCAGCGCGCATACCTCTGTGCAAGTGGTACGTACTTTGCTACAGGAGACTCAACAAGGAAGTTTGTATGTGGGGAGTCATAATGAGCAACGATGACGATTGGACGGTTGCCCTTTGCAACAAGCTCGCCAGTGGCCTCGTGCTTAGCAACAACGTTCTGGCTTCTGATGGAAGATCCGAATGAACCGAGAATGTCATTACCAAAGTACTTGAGGCACGTAAGTGCGCCAAAGCCGACAACAAGCAGAACGCCAAAAGCAATAAGTGCTGCATTGCCAGTGCCTGCAAAAATAACGCCAATGAAGAGGAGGATTAAATAGATTGAATAACCAAGACTCTTAATAGACTTAGCATCAAATTCTTCAATGGTTGCCTCAAGCCCGTGAAGTTTCATTTCTTCAGCAATGGTTTGAGCAGCCTGAAGCTCCTCTTGGCTACCGGCAGGAGCAATATCAATCTGCTCGTCTAGATAGTCAACATAGTCATGTGTAATGGCCATACTACGTCCTTCGTTGGCATGTCTTCTGACAGGTTTCATACATACGTCATTAGTATACGTCTTATATCGAAATATAGCGGTTAAAGTGTATTTTTACGCCCAAATTTAGAAATTCTGCACTAAATATCAAAAACTTTCGTATATGTTTAGAGAGATTTGAGTTCAGGTAGCAAAAAGCGGGGGGGGTGGGATATGGCTTCAAATAATCAAACTCTAGGTAATAATGAACTAGGTGCCTGGAGGATTTTCTCGCTATTTATGCTGCTACTTCAAAAAGGGCCTTTGCCTTCGGCAGAGATTTATACGACGGTTTACTCGGATTTGTCTACTGATTCAGCTTCAAGAACGTTTTCAAGAGACCGAGCTGTTCTAAAATCACTCGGATTTGCAATTACTGAGGTAAAAACAGGAAAAGAAAAGTCGTTCTATCTTTCGGACTCAAATTTCTTTGATTCCTCGTACGACTTAAGCCCTGAAGATGCCAATCAACTGCTTGTTATCTGCAGCGCAGTTCTCACTGATACAACTTTTGTGTACCAGGAGGAATTGAGAAACGCGCTCTCTAAAATTGTGGGTAATTTTTATTCCTCGGACTCAGGCAAGCCAGACAGCCAAAAACTCAGCGCTTCTTCCCAAAGCAAAGTCTTTCCTGTTCTATACGAATCACTCAGCTCTAAACAACTGGTAAACGTCACCTATACAAATTCACAGGACCAGATTAAACAAAAGCGTCTGGGCGTTCTGGACTTCTTTGTTTCACAGGGACTTCTGTACTTTGTGGGGCAAGATTTTTCGTCCGGTACTGAGAGCGCTTCAATCAAAACTTTTCGCATTGACCGTGTCTTAGATGCTGCAATTCTTAAAGATGAGCACTTCTCCATTCCGAAAGCTTTTAATTCAAATGACTACAACCTGCTTGATTTCCAGCTCGGATCGCAGGCTGGCACTCTTGTTGCATTTGTCCCCAAAAACATACTCGCTGCTTTTGAGCATTTCTCGCAAGGTCAAGGGGATGTTGAGCTCCTCTCCAATGGCGCTTTGTGGACCGTTGCTTACGCCCATGAAAACACTGCTTTATCTTGGATTCTTGCTCATGGATTGATTCCAAGGTCTCCAGAGTCTCTTCTCGCAAAATGGAAAGAGTCTTTAAGCGAGGTTGCCAATGGCCGTTAAAAACACCTCTTTTGGAAGAAAAAACATTTCTTCAGCCGTCTACAAACTCGTGTTGCTTGCCGCTGCATTTAGAGATTCTTTTGACGCGGTTGAGTTAAGTGCGGTCCAGTCACGCTTTGACATCTCCTCAGAAGAAGCTGCTATTCTGATGGAGCTCTTGCAGCTTACGGACGAGAATGGCTATCTTCCCCTTCCGCTTACTGGAGATCAAGACACTTTGACACTCGTTGGAGAGTCTCCCTTTAAAACTCGCAGGCTTGTCTTAACAGACGAAGAAACGTTAGCGCTTAAAGAGGCGTTTACAACACTTGCTTTACCCCAAGAAAGTGTTTTTTGGAAACTTCTGAAGTCTCCATATACGGCAGATTCTTCGTCAAATGATGCTTCAGCTTCGCTTGTCTCTAAAAGTCATACTAAAGAAGTAGACGCATTCCTCACCTGCTCAAATGCAATTGCCGAGTCACAAATTATTTCATTTGAGTATCGTTCTGAGATGGCGTATGTGGAAACTCAAAGCAATAAAGAAGCTGTAATCAGCCAAAGAAATGTTCTTCCCTATCAATTGTCATACGGCGAGAACGGCTGGCTTATCGAGGGAATAGATTTAGACCTCGAGCAGCAAAGGGTCTTCAGAGTCAATCGCATGAGCCGCATTGAAACGCAATCCGCTTCATTGAAGCAGTTAAAACTTGCAGAAAACGTAAAAGAATCTTCTACGCAAGAAAAATCGCAGTTAGTAGAGCTTGTCTTTCTTGATAAAAGTGCTCTTACGCACTATTCGTGGCCGGGGCTTAAAACAGTTGGAAACCAGCGCAATGCCGCAGAGATTAAAGCAACTGTCCCCTATTACGGCGGAACGTGGCTGCTACAGCGATTGCTTGCCCTTAAGGGAAAAGTAACAACCAAAGACAAGGCCGTGATGCACGCAATGCGCACTTACGCTGCGTCTTTGCTTGCTGCAGAAGAGCAGCTCTAAGCCAATCAGGTGATTGCAGCCCTGCTACGCGTCGTGTTCTTCTCGCCATTTGGCAATTTGGGCGGAGATATCCTTTGTTGAGACGCGCTGATAGTTCTTGTTGGGCAATGACTTCAAGAACGAACTGCCATATCGCTTGGACACAAGCCTGGAATCGGCAAGAACCAAAACGCCTTTGTCCTCAGCGCTCCTGATAAGGCGGCCAGCAGCCTGTTTGGTTGCAATTACCGCCTCTGGCAGAGAATAACGCCACCACGCACGATCTTCTCGCGCTTCACGCTCTTTGACCAGCGGTTCATTAGGGCTTGCAAACGGAAGCTTAGGAATTACTACGCACCTCAGCGTGTCTCCCGCAGCATCAAAGCCTTCCCAGAACGATTTAAGAGCAAACAGCGAGAGGTTCTTTTCGGCTAGGAACTTTTCACGAACACGACGCGCGGAAGAAGATCGCTCCTGGCAGGCAAGGTTAAGACCATGCTCACTCAAACGAGGCTCTAGCGCTTCAAAGAGGCGCTCCATATCGCGTCTGTTAGTGAAGAGCGTCAGCACCGAGCCGCCCATCTGAACATGAACGTCGTACAGCAGCTTTTCCAGAGCATCCAAGTAACCCGGATCAGTTGGCGCAGGCATATCCTCAGCCACAAAGACGCCCATATGGTTCTCGTAGTCAAAACTTGACTCTAAGTGCAGGCTCTTGTGCTCAAAAGAGCCCTTATCCAGGCCAACAGCATGCTCAAAATGCGAGAAATCATCTCCAACAGCAATGGTTGCTGAGGTAAACACAACAGAATGCGTCTCCGGCAACCACTTCTCTGCCAGCTCTGCTCCAATATCAAGCTTCTCGGCCACAAGAGCCTCAGAACCAATATCGCGCTTCAGTCGGGTCAACTTTGCTGAATAGACGTAACTCTTGTCCTTTCCCTCACAGATGAGCTTCAGTGAATCCAGAAGGGTACTCAAGAAGACCCCAGCATCGCTCAAGTTGCTTGCAAGGTTTGGTGCCGATGCGACAAGCGCATCGGTGGCTTTTCCTATTCGAAGAGCAGCTTCTTCAAGAGCAGAAAGAGCAACAGAAGCGGTTTCCAGGACCTCTTTCCATTCCTCTGTTTCTCTTACCTCGTCATTGATCCAAAGCTGAAGGGAGTTATAACCACCATCACTTTTAGCCAACGGAGCCAGCTCATGCACAGTGGCCATAAGGTTGCCCATTGCTGCCATGGCTCGCTGAACTGCGGCGGCAGAGCGCGTGAGAAGCCCCGTGAGCAGCGTAGAGTCCTCAAGGTTGGCAGCGCCCACCATAGCGGCGTGGATGGCTCCGGATTTAATTCCGCCAAGCAGCTCAAAGCCGTTTCGCATCTCTTTGGCAGAGATTTCTACTGCCCACTGACGGCGAGCTTCAGCTTCAAAACCATGAGCCTCATCGATTACCCAATGCCTGATAGGAGGCAGAATTTTACCGTCAGCAGCAACGTTTCTGAGCAACAGAGAGTGGTTGGTCACCACAACATCTGAAGATCCTGCACGTTTACGAGCTCCATGAACAAAGCACTCATGAGGGTAATACGGACACTTAGAGCGCAGGCACTCCGCTGCTTTGATAGTTACCATCTCGCGTGGAACTGAACGCCAACGAATACCCAGCGCATCCAAATCGCCGTCGGCTGACTGGCATGCGTATGCATAAATCACAGCAATTGCGGTCAGCATATCTGAGGCAACGCTATTGCTCGAGCGGCCTTCCTGGTCAATCAGCGTCAGCGGAAGCTCTTCAAGGGCAGCTCTATCAACACGATGCAAGCACGGATAATGCTCGTACCCCTTTAAGCTGCAAAAACTCAACCCGTTAGGAAGCGCCTTCGCAAGCGCTGGAAGGTCGTGTGCAACAAGCTGATCGGTCAGCGCGTTTGTCTTTGTAGCAATGCCTACCGTAACATCGTTTTTCTGAGCAAAAAGTACCTCAGGCAGCAGGTATGCAATTGACTTGCCAATGCCAGTTCCAGCTTCAAGCTCTCTATGCGAAGAAGTGACCAGCGCATTTCTGACCTCAACGGACATGCTAACTTGCTCACTGCGCGTCTCAAATTTGTCATACATCTGTGAAACGACGCCCGGCTTAGCAAATGCCCGATGAATCTCGTCCTTAGAAATCGGCAGCATAGCAGGCGTCTCTGGGTCATCCGCGTCTCTTCTCGCCTTTGCTTTTATGTCGGCGACAAGCTGGGCGCGAATGTCCTTAAGCGAGAAAAACGTGCCCGAGATCTCTGCATCTGCAAGTTCGGCGCCTATTGCATCTTTCTTTGCGACACCGCGCTGAACTGCTTCTTCTTCCTTCATTTGCGACAAATACGAGAAGATTGGCCTAAATGTCCACTCCACTCCATCGTGCATTGACGCCAATTTGGCGAGAAGCCCGCGGGGCAGATTCATAAGTCCCAAAAGCAAGATGCGCCACATACCGCATAAAGCATCTACGTCGTCACTTGCGCGGTGCGTAACCTTCATGGTGCCAAACGCTTCAGCCATGCTGGAAAGCTTGTGTGAAGAAAGTCGAGGTAGCGCTATGCGTGAGAGCGACAGCGTATCAATCCAGGTATCGGAGACAGAAGTTCCACCGGGCACCCGTTCAATAAACGTACGGTCAAAGGTGGCGTTGTGTGCCAAAACCGGAAGACCGCCAACGAATTCTGCAAGTGCAGCAACAGCTTCTTTTGCGCTTGGTGCGCCTTTAACGTCTTCGTCAGTAATTGAGGTCAGGGCTGTAATTTCTTCGGGAATTGAGCACCCTGGATCAACAAACGTCTGAAAGCGCTCCACAATCTCTCTGCCACTCAATTTAGCAGCAGAAATCTCAATAAGGGAACACTTCTTAAAGGACAGGCCTGTTGTCTCGGTATCCAAAACAACAATGTCATCCTCTAAGACATCAAATGACTCATGCTCAGCCCTCTCTGCAAGTTCTAAATACTTCTTGCAAACCGCAGAGGGGGTACCTGGAAGAATGAGTTCTTCTAGTTTTTGCGTAGCGCTTTTAGTGCTGGTCATAACCTACAAATCTACTGGCGATCCTCAAGTGCAAACTCAATAAAGCGAGTGCAGAGCTCAGGGAAATCAATGCCGCCGGTACGTGCAGAATCAGGCAGCAAAGAACGGGCAGTCATACCAGGAATGGTATTTGTCTCCAATACCACTGGCACGCCGTCCTCCGTAACAATAAAGTCACTACGAGAAACGCCGCGACAACCAAGTGCATTATGAGCCTTAATTGCCAGCTCCTGAGCACGTGCATACACTGCAGGCTCAAGACGAGCTGGAATCACATGGTGCAGGGATGCAGGCTCATATTTTGTCTTAATGCTGTAGAACTCATCGCCCGTAACAATCTCAACGATTGGCAGAGCTGTTGGGTCCTCGTTGCCAATAACAGGAACGGTAATCTCCGTTCCCTCAATGCTCTCCTCGATTAGGATGCGCTCGCCTTGCTCACCTGCAAGTTCAAGTGCAGCGGGAAGCTCTTCTCGCGAAGTAACGCGCGTAACGCCGTAGCTGGAGCCGTTGCCAGAAGGCTTTACAAACATAGGGAGTCCAAGGTCCTCAATAAGCTTGTCTACCTGCTCATCTGTGAAGACGGTACCTGCAGCAACGTCAATTCCCTTAGGAGTTGGAACGCCTGCCTGCCTATACATGAGCTTCGACAGCTCTTTTTCAGTTCCCATAGCAGACGCAAGGACGCCAGAAAACGTGTAAGGAATGTGCAGAATCTCGAGAAGACCCTGGATGCAGCCATCCTCACCAAAACGGCCGTGCATAGCAACGTACACGACATCATAACCGCCTTGAGCAAGGGTAACTACAAAGTCTTTTTCTGCAACATCAAGCAGGTCAACACTGGTAAAGCCAGCTTCTTTGAGTGCTGCTGCACACTGCTTGCCAGACTCCATTGCAATCTCATGCTCGTCTGACCAGCCACCTGAAACAACTGCTACATGAAGCTTTTTTAGCTCTTCACGTGTCATTTCCGCTCCTTCAGATAAGTCTCCCATAGGGTAAACTCTAGTAAACGTATTTCTTCTAAGATACCGCAGATAGCTTAGAAGAGTTGGAGAAGGACAAAAATGCAATCAAATAATACTCTTGACGGCACAAACACCACGGCTGACGGCGCAGACATCTCCGCGCTTGATTCTCGCCCACAGAAGGCTGCCGCCAAATCTGACCTCAGAAGCCTTTCATCAGAACAAATCCTTGAACTGGTGACCTCCCTTGGCCAGCCAAAATTCCGTGCAAAGCAGATTGAGGAGTGGATCTGGTCTAAGGGCGCTACCTCTTTTGATCAGATGAGTAATCTTCCAAAAACGCTGCGAGAAGAACTATCTAAGCAGGTAACACTTGCTGGCGCTGAGCAGATTGTTCGCCAGGTCTCTGAAGACGGAAGCCGTAAATACCTGCTTCGCTACCCTGATGGCACTTCTGTTGAGTGTGTTGGCATGCCAACTGGCAATAAGCTCTCGGTCTGTGCTTCTACACAGGCTGGCTGCGCCATGGGCTGTGCTTTCTGTGCAACAGGCGCTGCTGGTCTCACGCGCTCTCTTTCTGCGAGCGAGATTTACGAGCAGGTTATGCACGTCCGCGACGATTTTGACGCACGCGTTACCAGCGTTGTTCTTATGGGTCAGGGCGAGCCCTTCATGAACTACGACGCCACTCTTGCGGCTATGAGACGCCTCAACTCCCCTGACGGAGCTGGCATTGGTGCGCGCCATATTACAGTATCTACCTGCGGCGTTATCCCTATGATTAAGCGTTTTGCTTCTGAACCAGAGCAATTTACACTTGCCGTTTCGCTTCACTCTGCAGTGCAAAAGACGCGAGACGCCCTCATGCCAGGAGTTCGTAAATACTCACTAATTCACCTGTATGACATTATGGGTGAGTATGTCGATAAGACCGGTCGTCGTCCAACGTATGAATATGCGCTGATCAAAGGCGTTAACGATTCTGACAATGAGCTTGGAGCTTTGAGAGACTTCTGTCGAGGAACGCTCTGCCACGTTAACATCATTCAGCTTAACGAGATTGAGGGTTCTAAGTTCCATCCAACATCCCCTGCCCGCGCACAGGAGTTTGTAAACAGCCTCAACTCTGTTGGCGTTGAAGCAACCATCCGTCTTTCTCGTGGATCTGACATTGATGCGGCTTGTGGACAACTCTTCCAAAAGAGAAATGCACGCTAAAGTGCTTATAGAGACAGCTCTTATATAAGAATTATTCATGCTTTTAATGCAAAGAAGGGGTCCTCATGGGCCCCTTCTTTTTAGTTCATGTATAGAACGTATGTTCTATTGAATTGCGTTTAACCATTCTCTTTCCACCCTAGCCTGGTGAGAGAGAATGTTTCTCGCACTTTTCCTATTACCGCTACCTGAATAGTCATCAAGAATAGCATCGAGAGCTCTTCTCGATCTTCTCATCGCGTGAAGAAAACTTCTTTGTGCCTCTTTAGTCAACAGAGCATGTTTAGCGAGAAAAGCTATTCCTAGTAATGAGACACTGGATATAATCGCAAACTTTATCTTCATTATGCTTCTTTAACGTTTGAGAGTTTTTCTACTAGAGCAGCAAGTTCATCCTCGTCATTGAATTCGATTTCAATCTTATTCTTGCCGCGGATATTTCGTACTTTAACTGGGGTATCCAAAGCAATCCTTAATTGCCTTGCTGCGCGCTTATATGCCTGTGGGGTTGGCTGTCTCTTTGGTTTCTCAACATTTGTGACAGAAAATAGTGGAGCAAGATTTTCTGTCTGACGGACCGACAAGTTCTCTTCAACTACTTTCTGGGCTAGCTTAATCCTTCCTTCTTTTCCGCTTACAGAAAGAATTGCACGAGCATGTCCAGCACTAATACGTCCCTCCGCCATCAAGGTTTGAACTTCAGTTGGAAGGTCTAAAAGACGAAGCGTATTTGTGATTGCAGACCTAGACTTGGACAAAACCTTGGCTAAGTCGTCTTGGGTTAGGTTCTCTTGTTTGATTAACTGCTTATAACCTTGAGCCTCTTCAATTGGACTCAAGTCAGATCTTTGCAGATTCTCAATCAGGGCTAGCTTAAATACTTCCTCATCGGAAATTGCCTTAATTACAACAGGAACTTCCTCTAATTGTGCAAGCTTTGCAGCCTGAAATCGTCTTTCGCCAGCAACAATCTCATAGTGATCGCCCTTCTCGCGAACAAGAAGCGGCTGGAGAATGCCGTTTTGCTTAATAGAATCACTAAGCTCAGCAAGTTCAGCTTCATCAAAACGCTTACGAGGCTGGTCTTTATTTGGCTTAATCTTCTTTAGTGGAAGTGTAGTAGCTTCTTTTTTATTACCGACCTCTGCATCTACCTCGCTAAAGAGAGAGTTGAGGCCCTTACCAAGTCCTGATTTTTTAACCACGACGATTCACTTCCTTTGCAAGTTTGTTGTATGCAAGTGCGCCCATACTTATTCGGGCATACATGGTTACTGGCAAACCATGACTTGGTGCTTCTGCGATTTTGACATTTCTTGGAATAAGCGTCTTAAATACTTTGTTACCAAAGTAATTTGAAACCTCAGTTACAACCTGCTTAGATAGGGAAGTTCTGCTATCAAACATGGTCATTACTACACCAAAGATATCAAGATCCGGATTGAGCTGCTTTTGAACCATCTTCATTGATTCAACAATCTTAGTTACACCCTCTAGTGCATAATATTCGCACTGAATTGGAATAAGAATGCTATTTGCTGCAACTAAGGCATTAATTGTTAAAAGGCCTAGTGATGGTGGGCAATCAATCAAAATGTAGTCAAAATAGTCTTTAACCTGGTCAATTGCCTGCTTTAATATGTTTTCTCTTGATTCCACGGAGACCAGTTCAATTTCTGCACCAGCAAGTTGAATGGTAGCAGGAGCAATAGTCACGTACTTTTGAACTGTTTGTTGTAATACGTCTTCAAGCGGTGTTTCGTTGAGGATTACATCATAGATGTCGGCTTCAAGTTCCTCTTTATCAATTCCAAATCCACTTGTTGCATTACCTTGTGGATCAAAATCGACAATTAATACTTTCTTTTTTGTTTCTCCTAGCGCTGCTGCGAGATTAATTACGGTAGTTGATTTTCCAACTCCGCCTTTTTGATTAATTACAGAAAGTACTTTAGGATCTCTATCTTGAAATCCCCTCGAAAGGTCTTTGTAGCTCATTTATCCTCCGTTTGACCAAGTTTATTTAATAATACAGAATGTTTCACGTGAAACATTCCACAATTAATCTCTTCTTGCAACAAACGGATTAGATTTTGCCATTCCAGTTTTTCTTGGTAGTTTAATTTTGCTTTTTGAAACTTTTTTATAAATAAGAATTTCACGATGACCAAGATCGTTTGGTAATTCAAATGTTTCACATGAAACATTTTCGTACCCAAAAATTTTGGCTGCCTGAGAGGCGTCCTGAAGCTCTATCTCATCGACATTGGCCTTCATTACTATGAGAGTACCTTGTGGAGCTAAGAAAGGCTCTGCATACTCCAAAAGAATATTTGTCTTTGCAACGGCTCTGAAAGTAACAAAATCAAACTTCTGTTTATAGTCGTTTGGAATTTCTTCAGCACGAAGCTTTTCAGCTCTTACTCTCTCACCAAGACCAATCTCATCAATCATTGACTGTACGGCATTGATCTTTTTTCCAATAGAATCAACCAGCAATGTTTTGTTTTCGCTCATGATTGCAAGAGGCAGTCCAGGGAAACCTCCACCGGTACCAATATCAATATAGTTTTGAGCTCCAGATATAAACTCATTACATACTTTGAGTGGTAATAGAGAATCAAGTATATGAAGAACCAGAGCGTCATCAATTGAAGTAATTCTTGTGAGATTAAGGTTTTTATTAATCTCGATGAGCAATTCAATGTGCTTGAGGAGTTGTCTTCTTTGGGTTTCAGTTGAATCGATTCCATAGGTAAGGAGAAGTTCCTTAAGTACATTCTCTTTTGAATCGAATAACGACTTCTCTGATTCAGACATTGCTTCTCCTGTGACAAAACTTCTTGTAACAAGAAGAATTGTCACAAAAAAAGAGGAAGGCGTAAACCTTCCTCATCAAATTAGTAAAGCTTGTTGAAAATTCTTAGCCGTTAATAGCTGTAACAACAACGCGGCGGTATGGATCATCGCCCTCAGAGTGTGTTGTAACTTCAAGATTATCTCGAAGTGCAATGTGAATGATACGGCGCTCATAACCACTCATTGGAGCAAGAGAAACCTTACCAGTCTTCTTAGCACGAGAAGCAGCAGAGAGTGCCATCTCCTGAAGCTTATTGCGACGACGGCTCTTATAGCTTTCAACATCAACAGATACTGGATAGTGGAAGTGAAGCTTAGCGCTCATCAAAGACGAAAGAACCATCTGAAGAGCCTCAAGCGTATTGCCGTGACGACCAATAAGAATTGCAAGATCTCCACCGGTTACGTCAAGAATGAGCTCACCGTCTTCTCCATCGTACTCATCAATTGCACAGCTATTCTCGCCAAAGAACGAGAGGAGCTCTCTTAGATAGAAGACAGCAGTATCAGCAATCTTATTCATCTCAGCATCAGTAAGCTGAATTCCAGCTTCAAAGTGCTCTCGAATTGAAGCAAACTCGTCTTGTGAATCAACGACAGGAGACTCATTAAGAGCGTTTGGCTCAGAAACGAAAGTCTCATCCTCCATGTCGTCCTCCAGTCAATATAAAAAGTTTAACTAGTAATCTACTGTAACAAATTCTGTAAACAAAAGTTATTTTGTTTAACCCCAGCTCTTAGGCCTTTTTGTGAGGGCGTGGCTTCTTTTCTTTTCTCACCACGTCTACCTCGATTGGCTTATTAGCCATCTGAGCCTGTGCCTTGAGCTTCTCTTTTTCCATAATACGCTTGGTAATAAGCTGCTGCTGAGCAAGCTGCCAAATACCAGAAGTTACGTAGTAGAGAAGAACAGCTGCTGGCACAGTCCAACCAAACCAGAGCATCATGAGGGTCATCATGCCGCCCATCATGTACTGCTGGGTACGCTGCTCACCGGAGCTTGTACGAGCGTTTACTGCCATGGAAAGGAAGGTAGTAAGACCAAACAGAAGAACAAAAATCATGTAAGGGATAGCGGTAACAAAGCCATCAACAGCAAAAATGTCGGATGTTGCACGCGCAATAGAAGGAAGAATGTTGTAGAAGCGGGAGTCTACTGGAACCATCTTTGCAACGGTAAAGAGTGCAATAAAGATAGGGGACTGCAGCAGCAAAGGAAGACAACCACCGAGCGGATTGAAGTTGATCTCTGCGTAAAGCTTACGCATTTCTTCGTTCTGTCTTACTGGATCATCAGCATAGCGCTCCTGGATTTCTTTGAGCTTTGGCTGAACAACGCTCATACGAGCCATAGAGGCCGTCTGCTTGTTGGTCATTGGAACCAGGATGATACGGATGATGATGGTAAGCAGGATAACTGCCATACCCCAGTCTCCCGAGAATGATTGAAGTCCCGCTAAGACTGTGTATAGAAAGTTAACAATCCAATCCCACATATTTCCTCCGGTGCGTTCCTTTACGGAACGGGATCGTATCCTCCCTTATGAAAAGGGTGACAGCGAGCAATACGCTTAAGAGCAAGCCAACTTCCCTTTTTAACACCGTACTTTTGTATAGCTTGAACTGCATATTCAGAGCAAGTAGGTCTGTAAATACAGTGCGGCTTAAAAAGGGGAGAGATGTTTCTTTGATAGAAACGAATAGCACCTAGGAACAAGTTTGCGAGAAAAGAACCTTGTCTTTTCTCGCTCATTTGACCCCTGTCTTTCTTAACAAAGCATCCAAAGAAACACTTATATCAGCAGGATTAGTGCTGTGTGTATCTTTAGTCGCAAAGAGAATAATGCCGTATCCCTCAACAGGTAAACCGCTCTTTCGAGCTGCTTCGCGTAAAACGCGTTTACACCTGTTTCTAAATACGGCGTTACCTAGTCTTTTTGGAGCTACAAAGGCTACCTCGGAAGGATGTGCCTCAGTGGATGGTGCTACTCGTATACGAAGAACAGAACTTTGAGCCCTCTTCCCCGCAGAGAAGACCCTTTCAAACTCTGAACGAGATTTAATGGTCTTCACAGAAACATTCCTTAGACAGTGAGGCGCTTACGGCCCTTAAGGCGACGACGAGCGAGAACGGCACGACCATTCTTAGTTGCCATACGTGCACGGAAACCGTGGGTAGTTGCGCGCTTGCGCTTATTTGGCTGGTAGGTACGCTTCATAGCTATTTCCTCCCGAACGGGTACAGTATCGATTAAAAAGCCTACAGATTGTACTCGCGTTTATGGGTACCTGTCAAATTTTCTACGCAAATACCTCAACTTTTTCTCTTTTTTATTCAAAAGCCTAGCGAGAAAACCTTTCATTTTGAAAATTTCACTTGTGATAAGTGAAGAAATTTGTTGAAAGGAATATTTCTGCAAGCTGAAATATGTCCGTTAAATGCTACTATCATTCAGTACGTCTTTCACAAAGATACAAAGTTATCTACAGATGTTTAACACTTGTTGAAAACTTTCATTCACTGTGAAAGGAAACGAAAAGTTTTCTTCATTTGTTTAACAATTGTTGAAAAGGAGGTGTCATGGCAAGAGATTTCTTTCCTTTTGTTGAGGAAAACACCAACCAGGATGAAAAAGATGCTGGTTCTGATAACTCTCTCACCGTCCGCTATGCTGCACGTATTGCAGTGTATGACGATAAAGCCGCAGCACCTCGCGTTGTTCTTGTAGAACCTAAAGATGTTCGTTCTTATCTTGACGAGATTGCAGCAACCGTTAACCAGCTTGCTCACGAGCAGGGTGGAAAAATTCCTTTTATGGTTATGCGCGAGATTGTGGAGAATTTCATTCATGCTCGCTTTGTAGCACCCACAATCTCAATTATGGACAACGGAAATACCATTAGGTTTTCAGATCAAGGACCTGGTATTAAAGAGAAAAACCGAGCTCTTGAGTTTGGCACTTCTTCTGCAACGGAAGAGATGAAATCGTTTATTAGAGGCGTTGGCTTTGGTCTTCCTTATGCTCAGCAATACATGGTTGAGAAGGGTGGAAGCCTTACTCTTGAAGATAATATCTCTGGCGGAACAATAGTTACTTTATCAACACGCCGTTCTAAAGATGCTCATATTCAGACACTTCCAACT
>JABZHE010000050.1:0-6546 GCA_015259025.1 Atopobium sp.
GTCTTACATTTCTCCGTTAAAACGATTCTCACAAAAGGATTTGAAAGCACGGCCTTGGGATTTGAAGACGCTACCTTGTCGGATTAGCAAAATTTATATATGCACAGGTGGACATATATGTTTTACAAGAAAAGTTTTTCAGAAAAAGAAGGAAATTTCTTCTAATTCTCGTAAATACATAACAGAATATGGGTATTGTTATCACAACTAGAGCAGAACACAATCCACACGAATTGCTCTCGGGCTTATTTCACAGCTGCTGTTTTGCTGCAGGAATATATGCTTCCAATGCCTCGAGTCCTCAAGCGTTAAGCACTTCCACGCCAATTTTTGTGCTGCGTTTCAACTCTAAAGTAAATCGATGCACTAAGGAGGCATCATGAAGACGGGTTTTGAACTACTGAATGATCCATTTTTGAACAAGGGAACCGCTTTTACGCAGGAGGAGCGCCAAAAATATGGCCTGGTAGGACTTCTACCTCCAAACATTCAGACCATCGAGGAGCAAGCTGAACAGGCATACGTGCTTTTCCAGCAGTATCCTGACCTCGAGACAAAGCGTCACTATCTCATGAGGCTTTTCTCCGAGAACCGCACGCTGTTCTATAACCTGTTCTCAAAGCATGTCGAAGAGTTCATGCCTATCGTTTACGATCCAACCATTGCGCCTGACATTGAGCAGTACTCCCAGCGCTACGTTGACTCGCAGTACGCATGCTTCCTGTCCGCCGATCGTCCTGAGGACCTTGAGACCTCGCTGAAGAACGCAGCCGCAGGTAGAGACATTGACCTAATTGTTGTTACCGACGCAGAAGCCATTTTGGGCATCGGCGACTGGGGCACTAACGGCGTCGAGATTTCTGTTGGTAAGCTCATGGTTTACACCGCCGCAGCTGGCGTTGATCCAAACCGTATCATGCCTGTTGTCATCGACGCCGGTACCAACCGCCAGGAGCTGCTCGATGACCCACTGTATCTGGGCGAGCGCCACAAGCGTGTCGACGAGGACCGCTACAACGCCTTCATTGACAACTTTGTGACCACCGTCGAGAAGCTCTTCCCTAACCTCTACCTGCACTTCGAGGACTTCGGCCGCTCGCACGCTGCAGCAATCCTGGACCGCTACAAGAACACCTACCCCGTCTTCAACGACGACGTCGAAGGCACTGGTATTGTTACCCTTGCAGGCATCCTCGGTGGCCTCAATATTTCTGGCGAGAAACTCGTCGACCAGGTATATCTCTGCTTTGGTGCAGGAACTGCTGGTTGCGGCATCGCTGATCGTGTGCTGCAGGAATTTGTGGACCAGGGAATGGATCGCGAAGAGGCTCGCAAGCGTTTCTACCTGGTAGATCGTCAGGGCTTGCTCTTCGACGATATGGACAACCTCACTCCACAGCAGAAGCCATTTGCTCGCAAGCGTTCTGAGTTCGCAAACGCTGATGAGCTCACCAACCTCGCAGCCGTTGTAAAGACGGTCCACCCAACAATCATGGTTGGCACCTCTACCGTTCACGGCGCCTTCACCGAGGAGATCATTCGTGAAATGGCAGCTCATTGCGAGCGCCCAATGATTTTCCCTCTGTCCAACCCAACTAAACTTGCGGAGGCAACTGCCCAGGACCTGCTGACCTGGACAGACGGTCGCGCGCTTGTAGCCTGCGGAGTCCCCTCAGACGACGTCGAGCTCAACGGTGTAACTTACCAAATTGGTCAGGCTAACAACGCTCTGATTTACCCAGGCCTTGGACTTGGTGCACTTGCATCAAAGGCTCGCCTGCTCACAGACCAGATGATTTCCCTCGCAGCTCACTCGCTTGGCGGAATCGTCGACACCACAAAGCCTGGTGCGGCAATTCTTCCTCCAGTCTCCAAGATTACTGAGTTCTCCGAGCGTATTGCTGTTGGCGTTGCAGAGGAGGCAATTAGGCAGGGTCTGAACCGCGAGCCAATTGCCGATGCAAAAGAGGCAGTTGACGCCCTTAAGTGGTTCCCTGTCTACAAGGAGTTAGAGGCATAGTATGTCTGTCTTTTTGACATCATTACAGAATGTGCTGCCTATCATTTTGATTATTGTGCTTGGCTATATTCTTAGGAAGATCAACTGGCTCAATGAAACATTTGCTGGTCAGGCGTCAAAGCTCATCATGAATGTGGCACTTCCTGCATCAATTTTTGTAGCGGTCCTAAAAAACTTGTCCCTCAACCAGCTACTCCAGCTTGGTCCATCAGTGCTCATTGCTGCTGTTAGTTTTGCTTTGTCATATGTTGCAGGATTTTTGGTTATCAACGTTTTCCGCGTCCAGCCAGGTCGCCGAGGCTTGATGCTCAATACCTTTGCAAATGCCAACACCATCTTCATTGGTATGCCACTGAATCTTGCGCTTTTTGGCGAGCACGCTGTGCCGTACTTTTTGGTGTACTACATCATGAACACCATTTCTACCTGGGCAATTGGAATCTTCTTCATTTACGGTGATCCACTGCCAACAGAAAATGACGGCGAGAAAAACAGTGCAGTGGAGCACAAATTTAACATCAGCAAATTGTTGCCACCACCATTGATTGGTTTCTTGGTTGCCCTCGTTTTTCTCGTGTTCAGCATTCCTGTTCCAGCAGTTCTAAACACTGGCCTCACCTATTTAGGCAATCTGGTAACGCCACTGTCGCTGATTTACATTGGCATTATTTTGCAGGAGACAGGACTTTCAAGCATTCGAATTGATCGTGACACAGCAGTCACGCTCATTGGTAAATTTGTCATTGCCCCACTTATTATGGTCGGCGTAATTACAGCATTTACCGGCGTATTTGGTGCACAGAACGTTCTTGAAACGAGGACGTTTATCATCCAAGCTGCAGTTCCAGCACTGACCGTCCTGCCAATTTTGGCAAACGAAGGTAAGGCTGACGTCAAATTCGCAACTAACGTTGTTGCAACTTCAACAGTGCTTTTTGCGATTGTCATCCCTATCGTAATGACTATCATCGGCTAACTGGCACTGTAAACAGCACTTTTACGCACAACAAAGCCTCTTCTCAATGGCGAGAAGAGGCTTTTTTCTTGTGGGTTTTTGCAGCGCGCAACCCCGGCGGCACGTTGATCCAACGGTGCCTTAGTCCAGCAGCACGCCTTCAACTGCAGAGGCGGAGCCGTCGAGGACGTTGCACTTTTGGATCTGGTGAACAAACCAAGTACGGAATGCCTTTTGGTCGACGCCCACACATACGGTTGCGTTGGGTTTCTCGCCAAGATATCCGGCCAGGTCAACGACCGTGCAGCCGCTTGTCAGAGCGCCGGCGCACTCGACGTCCACAAACACGTCTTTGGTCTCAAACATCTGGGGCGCCAGCAGGTAGGCCACGGCCGTTGGGTCATACATGCTGAAGCCCTCCTCCTGGTAGTGGACGCGATAGTTGAGCAGCAGCTTGACCAGCATGTCTCCACTCTTGCCGGAGTTCTGGATGTTCTTGATGTCTTCGGGCATCACGCGAGCAGCGTCGCCCACCTCAAGGCCAACCATGGCCACGTGCACGCCGGATGCAAAGACAATCTTTGCCGCCTCGGGGTCAACGCCCACGTTGAACTCGGACATGACGCCAAGGTTTCCGCGGGTCAGAGCGCCGCCCATCATGACAATGCGGTCGATATGCTCCTTGACCTGTGGGTATGCTTTCAGCAGCAGCGCAATATTGGTCAGAGGTCCAAGCGTCACCAGCGTGGTTTTCTCACCAGCCGAAGCGCCTTCCATAATGACGCGACGCTGTGCCTCAAGTGCAGTTTCTTCAAGAAGACAGTCCGGCTGAATGCCGTCGAACTCGTAGCCCCTCATGCCAGATGCACCGTGGACGTCGCTTGCGTCCATAGGCTTTCTGAGCAGAGGCTCGGCAGCGCCGCGCGCAACAGGCACGTACTGGTTCCAGAATTTGAGCAGCTTAAGGGCATTGTTGGTAACGTTTTCGATACCAACATTTCCGCTGACAGTAGTAATAAGCTTGATATCCAGCGCCTTTGCGGCCAGGGCAAAACCCAGGGCGATGGCGTCGTCGATGCCAGGATCTGTGTCGATGATGACGCGCGTCTTAGTTGAAAGCGTTGTCATAAGTCTCCTTTGTACGTTTAAGCTGCGTGTGGACTGCGAATTATGAAGCAACAATCACGGTAATTTTAACCTAAAACTCAACTACCTGCTGATACGTTGGAATTGATTGCTGAGCGCCAACCTTAGTAGTGGCAAGTGCCGCAGCCTTCGCGGCCACATCGAGCGCCTGCTTGATGTCGTGACCCTCTAGCTGCCCCGATGCCTGGAACGCGGCGAGTGTGCCCATGAACGTATCTCCTGCGCAGGTGGTGTCCACGGTGTCCACGCGATAGCATTCCTGCTGGTAGACGCCGTGTGCGTTGGCAGCAATCGAGCCCTTGGACCCCAGCGTTAATACCGCAGTTGCCACGCCGCTTTCAAGCACCTTCTGTACCGCGGCCTCGGGATCTGCCAGCGGGCTAATCTTGCCCTCGCCAAACAAGTCCGCAAACTCAATCTCGTTCAGGCAGAGCACGTCCACGCTGGCGAGAAGACCGGTGGTCATGGTAGCCGCGGGCGATGGGTTCACCATCGTATAGAGCCCCAGCTCATGCGCGTACCTGATAAGCTCAAACGTGGTCGACAACTCGCACTCAAACTGCGTCAAGAACACGTCACCTGGCTCCGCAATGCGATCGAGCACTACTTTTACGTCGTCAACTGTGCGTGCGTGATTAGCGCCATGGTCCAAAATGATGCGATTATCGCCGCCAACGCGCACGATTACGGCAACACCAGTGGAGACTCCAGACAGCTCGTCTACCTGCTCCGCATTGACTCCGTAACCAATAAGTGACTGCTTGAGGTCCTGTCCAAAAGAGTCAGCACCAACAGCACCAATCATGTGGACATCTGCACCCATTCGAGCTGCAGCAACTGCTTGGTTGGCACCCTTTCCACCTGGGCTGGTGACAAGATTTTTGCCGCCAATAGTCTCGCCCTGCTGAGGCATCTTATCAGCCTCGATGGAGATATCCATGTTCAGGCTTCCAAATACAATCACTTTGCCCATGTGAGGCTCCTTCTTTGCAGGTGCGCGGTGTGTGACGTTTCAGTTTGGCTTTTCGGTGCGGCACTAGACGTTGCTGCTCGACGTTCTTCTCGCCAGTGCAACTGAAAAATGTCCTGTTTATAGGGTATATAGTAATAACTTGACCAATCGCGTCAACCCAACTACTCTTAGAGAGATGTCTGAGTAGAAGTGTGTTCGTTCTTTACGTGATTCCGGCTTCACGGGACGTCCCTTGCAGAACTCCAATAAAAGGAGGTGCTTTATATGCCTAGTCGAAGTAGCAGCTTACGTCTGACAGCAGATGCTGACCCTGTTCATTTATGTGTGACGGATATAAAGAAACCTCTTATTCAAAAGTTTTAATTTTTACTGCACCGCAAGCCTATAGGGATATAAATTTGCAGGTTTATACATCAATCCTGTAGATATATGAATCTATGTGGCAGGTTTCAAGATTATCCAGCCTGGATCGACTGGCTCGGATTGTCCGGATTCAAGTCCCACACATAACAGAACGCTTTCAGTTTGCGTCATACACCAACCAGTTAGTCATTCGTTTCCACTAATCATCGGAGGTGCACATGGCAATCATGAAGCGCACAACCCAAACAAAGACAACCCAAACAAAGACAACTCAGACCACCTCGGGAGAGCTTGGACAGTCCCTAACCTTTGCCGCAACTCACTCGGTAAAGAGCGTCTGTCGTAAGTTCCATACCACCCCGGACGGCCTTGCCATTGACATTGCGCAGGCAAAATACGACCTCGACGGCCCAAACGTTATCACCAGTGCCGCCGAAGAGCCCTTTATCATCCGCCTGCTCAAAAGCTTTGCGAGCCCCTTCACCTTCATTTTGATTGCGCTCGCAGGCATTTCTTACGTCACTAACGTGGCCCTTGCCGCAGATGGCGAGAAGGACCCGTCAACCGTCGTCATCATTACCGCAATGGTGCTTATCTCCGGCATCATCGACTTTGTCCAGAGCTCCAAGGGAGCCTCGGCAGCGGCCGCGCTCTCCAAGATGGTGACCTCAACCACAAGAGTTATCCGTCGTCCCATCGACTTTGATGACACGGGCGTTGACCAGGGCATCGACCAGAGCGTTGACCAGAACTCGGATGGCGCCGTAAATGCCGACGTGGACTTCGAGGACGAATACGCCGCAGATGAAACCGCCGACGATGCAGAAGACGCCGCCGACGAGACCGGAACTCCCTCAGAGCCCAAAATTGCCTCCGCTCTGGGCGAAGAAATCCCCTTTGAACAGGTAGTTATTGGCGACATCATCCGCCTTGCCTCGGGCGACATGATCCCCGCGGACTGCCGCGTTCTGGACGCCAAGGACCTCTTTGTCAACGAAACCGCACTCACCGGAGAATCAGAGCCTGTCGAGAAAACCGCTGGTGTAGTACACGCTCGCCGTCGTGCGGACGGAACGCGCTATCCCCTCT
>JABZHE010000051.1:0-6524 GCA_015259025.1 Atopobium sp.
GCGTTCTTTCTTTGCGCGAGGCTGTTACTACTAGTGTGCGTCTTGGATTGGACGTTTTGTCAGTTTATGCATTCTCCACAGAAAACTGGAAACGTCCTCAGCGTGAGGTTGACTTGCTCATGCGTCTGTTTGCAGAGACGCTTCTTAAAGAGCTCCCACTGTTCCACCAAGAAAACGTTAAGCTGCGTTTCTTTGGTGACCTTGAGGCTTTGCCAGAGAAGACCCGCAAGACCTTCCAGCGCGGACTTGATGAGACTGCACAAAACACTGGTATGACGTTTGCACTGGCTGTTAACTATGGCTCTCGTGCAGAGCTAACCAGGGCAGCTGTTCTTCTCGCTCATCAAATTGCTGAGGGCACCGTGTCCGCTGACTCGGTGACTCCAGCAGATTTCGAGAAGAATCTCTATACGGCAGGTCTTCCTGATCCAGACCTGTTGATTCGTACGTCAGGAGAGCTGAGGCTTTCTAACTATTTGCTATGGCAGCTGGCTTACTCGGAACTGTATGTCACGCAAACTTACTGGCCTGACTTCTCTAAGTGGGATTTTTTGCGCGCCATTAAGGACTATCAGGGTCGCGAAAGGCGATTCGGAGGAGTGAAATAGTGGTGGACAATACGCGCGATTCCAGAAGGCCTACCTCTAGGATTCCTGCTGATGCTCAGCCTAATCCTGAAGAAACAGGTAGCGTTGGAATTGATAGACAGATTGAAAAGCTGGAGATTCGTCGCTCAATTAAAGAGCTGCAACGAGCCGCTGGTAACCTTATGGGTCAGCGAGTTCGTGGCGTTACCGAGAAGCTTTTGACCAGGACTCTGTCTGGCGTAGTTTACGCAGCTATTGTGCTTGCTGCTCTGTTTGTGGGCAAAGAAGCCACCATTGTTTTGATTGCTGGTATGGGATGGCTTTGCTGTTCTGAGTTCTTCCACATCTGTCGCATGGGCGGACGTATGCCAAACGAGCCTCTTGGCCTTGTTTTCTCGCTTATTTTCCCCATAATTGCGTATTTTGGTCATGTCTTTCCGCTGGCATTCTCCCTGCTTTTGATTATCCTTTGTGGCCTTTGGTATGTCCTTACTCCGCGAGCAAACCTTGCAGACGTGGCGGTTACGGCCTTTGGACCTCTGTATACGTCGCTCTCACTTTCAACGGTAGTGCTTCTGAGGTCCACAGAGCCTAGTTTTTCTATTCCTTGGATCACGCTTGCCGTCATGCTCTCTGTGTGGGCTAACGATTCTTTTGCGTATTTGTTTGGATCTAAATTTGGCAAGCATAAACTGGCACCAAGAATTTCTCCAAATAAGAGCTGGGAAGGCTTCTACGGTGGCCTTTTAGGCTCAATGCTGGTGTGGTTCTTGATTGCCGTGTTTGGTGCAATTGACATGAATCCTCTGTTTGCGCTGCTCTTTGGCGTAACTGAGGGTATTTTCTCCGTTGTGGGAGACCTCTTTGAGTCTCGTATTAAGCGAGGAGTAGGTCTCAAGGATTCCGGTTCAATTATGCCTGGTCATGGGGGCCTGCTTGATAGAACCGATTCGATGATTTTTGGAACTATGGCGGCGTTTCTTCTCTTCCAGCTTGCCGTGCTCTTTAGCCAGGTCAAGCTTCCTATTGCGCTGCCGTTTGGAGCATAGGTTTTGAGCATTTTTGAAGACACTGCGCCTCGTGCCGCTAGGCATGAGCCATTACGCGTTGCTGTCCTTGGAGCTTCGGGCTCTGTGGGCATGCAGACGCTTGATGTATGCCGTCATTTCCCGCAAAAGGTGCAGGTAGTTGCCCTTGCGGTGAGGTCGTCGGCTGAGTTTGCCGTGAAGGCAGCAAATGAGTTCAACTGCAAATATGTTGCTTTTGCCGATACAAATGTCAAGGGCAATGCTCTTCTCGACAGCTTACCTCAAGGCTGCAAAGCAAGCTTCGGCCCTGAGGCCGTTCAGGCGCTTGCTGAGCTGGATGAGGTTGACTGCGTGGTCAACGCAGTAGTGGGAGAGGCTGGCATTTACGCTGGTCTAGCTGCTGTGAAGGCAGGCAAAGTGCTGGCATACGCCAACAAGGAGTCCATTGTTGTTGGCGGAGACCTGCTGATGCCGCAGGTTAAGCCTGGCCAGCTCATTCCCGTTGACTCCGAGCACAGTGCCATCTTCCAGTGCCTTATTGGCGAGAGACCCGCTGACATCCAGAGGATTTGGCTCACCTGTTCTGGTGGTCCGTTCTTCGGATATTCTCGTGAGCAGCTTAAGCACGTCTCGGCCGACGACGCTTTAGCGCATCCAACCTGGAAGATGGGTGCCAAGATTACCATCGACTGCGCAACGCTCATGAACAAGGGTCTTGAGCTTATTGAAGCTCATCATCTCTTTGATACTCCAATGGACAAGCTTGAGGTGCTGGTACATCGCCAGAGCCGCATCCATTCTATGGTTGAGTTTGTGGACGGCTCCGTAAAGGCGCAGCTAGGAGCCTCTGACATGAGGCTGCCAATCCAGTTTGCACTGAGTTATCCGCACCGCTGGCCAGCAATCGCCAAGCCGGTTGAGTGGCAAGAGACAGCTCCTCTTACAGGAGATTATGCTGACGAGAAAACCTTTGGATGCCTAGCTCTTGCTCGTCATGCGGGAACTGTTGGTGGAACGCTTCCATGTATCATGAATGCAGCTAATGAAGTTGCTAACCATGCATTTAGGCGAGGAAGATGTTCATTTCTTGATATTGAGCGCATTGTTGCAGAGACCATGAATGCCTCTCATGTCCAAAGGGTAGAAGACCTTCAACAATTGACGCTTGTAGACGCAGAAGCACGAGCTTTAGCTCGCTCTTTTGTGGGATAGGAATTTTGTGAATTTGTTAGCTATTCTTTCACCAATTTTTTGGGGACTCTTGGTCCTCTCGCTTCTTGTATTTGTTCACGAGGCTGGACATTACGGAATGGCTCGCCTATGTGGCGTTCGTGTCACTGAGTTCTTCTTGGGCATGCCGTTCAAGTACAAGCTTTCTCATAAGAGCAAGAAGTATGGCACCGAGGTTGGAGTAACGCCGCTTCTTTTTGGCGGCTATACTCGCATCTGCGGTATGGAAGGTCAGCTTGATGAGCTTCTGCCTCAGGCTCTGATGAGTGTTCAGGAAGCAGGCTCACTTGAGGTTGGCGCTCTTGCAGCAAAGCTTACCTGCGAGGATGAGCGCGCTTATAATCTGCTGTATACCTTGGCGGATTGGGGCTCCATTGAGCTTCTCAAGGAGTCCGAGTCAGATGAGCTGGCTCACATTACCTTCCAGACTCTTGCACGAGACGCTGAGCTGCGCTGTGAGTATGACCGTGGTCACAATTTTGAGCAAGAAGGCTCAACGGTAGCAGGGGAGTCTCGTATTCCACAGATGTCTACTCAGGACTTCTTTGCTCAAGAAAAGGCTCATACCTACGTAGGAGCAAACGTTCCTAAGCGCCTGCTTATGATTTTGGGCGGACCCTTGGTTAACATTGCGCTTGCCTTTGTGCTGGTTGTGGGCTCTTTAATGTTTGTTGGTATTCCTGCCGCACAAAACAAGGCACAGTTGGGCTCAGTTGAGTCTGGCTCTCTAGCAGCTATTTCCGGCCTTACTCCTGGGGACACTATTCTTACGTTTAACAAGGTAGAGGTTCATACCTGGGAAGACCTGACCGCTGCTATTAAAGATGCAATGTCTGCTGGCGTAGAGGATATTCCTGTCACCTATGATCGCGGTGGCATTCAACTTCAAACTACCATTAAGCCTGCTTTGCGTCCTGACGATAAGATCATCGGCGTGTCACCCGTTATGACCATGTATCACTTCTCGTTTATTGACGCATCTGCTGCAGCTGTATCGTATGCTGCGCAGGTTGGGCAGTTTGCCCTAAGACTGCTCATTCCAACGCAGACTATGGAAGTTCTCAATCAGTCGTCGTCTGTTGTGGGTATTTCTGTGATGGCTTCAGAAGCTGCTGCAGAGGGTTTCTCGACCCTTATTATGCTGGTAGCAGCCATTTCTATGTCACTTGGCTTTATGAATCTTTTACCTATTCCACCACTTGATGGTGGAAAGATTCTAATTGAGGTAATTCAGGTGATTATCAGAAAGCCTCTGTCCATCAAAGTTCAAAACATTTTGTCCTACATTGGACTGGCGTTTTTCCTGTTTGTATTTGTTGTAGCGCTCCGAAACGATATCCTTCATTTGCTGTTTAGGTAGCTGATTTTATGTCTGAGATTGCTCGCACAAAAACTCATCCCGTCATGGTTGGATCCGTCCAGGTTGGCGGAGGTGCTCCCGTTTCTGTTCAGTCCATGTGCCCCACCAAAACTGATGATCCAGACGCCACGCTTCGTCAGATTAAAGAGCTTGCAGAAGCCGGTTGCGAGATTATTCGTGTAGCGATTCCGGACGTAAAAGCGCTTGATGGCTTTGAAGAGATTTGCAAATACTCTCCACTTCCTGTTGTCGCCGACATTCACTTTGACTACAAGCTTGCGCTTGAAGCTGCAAAGCGAGGTGCGGCTGCGCTTCGTATTAATCCAGGCAACATTGGCTCTATGGAACGCGTGGACGCTGTTATTGATGCAGCTAAAGAGGCCCATATTCCTATCAGAATTGGTGTTAACGCAGGCTCTCTTGCTAAAGAATTTGATACAAGACAGGATATGACCCTTGTCGAGAAACTCGTGGCGTCGTCAAAGTCATTTGTAGAGCATTTTTCTTCTCGCGGTTTTGACGATATTGTCTTGTCCGCAAAGGCTCACGATGTTCCCACTACGCTTGCGGTCTATCGTGCACTTTCAAAAGAGCTTCCACAAATTCCTCTGCATGTAGGTGTTACGGAGGCTGGCGCACTGAGGCAGGGAACCGTAAAGAATTCTGCTGCGGTGGGCATTCTGCTTGAGAGCGGCATTGGTGATACCATGCGTCTGTCTTTGACGGCCGACCCTGTAGAAGAGGTTCATGTAGCATGGGAGCTTCTTGCAGCTCTTGGCATGCGCCGCATTAAGCCAGAGCTGGTAAGTTGTCCTACGTGCGGCAGGTGTGGCGTTGACATGATTCCTATTGCAGAGGAAGTTACCAAGCGCCTAGATGGCGTTCGTGCTCCAATTTCTGTGGCGGTCATGGGTTGCGTTGTTAACGGACCTGGTGAGGCTAGGGGCGTTGACCTTGGCGTTGCCTGCGGTAAAGGTCAGGCAGTGTTGTTTGAAAACGGCAATCCCATTAGAAAAGTGCCTGAAGATAAGATTGTTGATGAGCTATTCGCCGAAATTGAGAATCGTTTTGGCAAAAAATAAGTAAACTATACGTATTACTTCATATTGAAAGGAAACTACCTTGAAGCACTGGATGCGCATGTCTTCTTTGTATGCACCAACGCTCAAAGAAGACCCAGCTGAGGCTGTACTTGCAAGTCACCGCCTGCTCCTTCGTGCTGGCATGATTAGAAAGACCGCCGCTGGTTTGTACTCTTATCTGCCACTTGCATGGCGCTCTCTTTTAAAGATTGAGGCCATCATCCGTGATGAGATGGACGGTATTGGTGCTCAGGAGATTCTTGTTCCTATCATGACCCCAGCTGAGCTCTGGGAAGAGTCTGGTCGTTGGGACGTCTACGGCGACGAGCTCATGCGTATGCATGATCGTCACGACCGTCAGTTTGCTCTTGGTCCAACTCACGAGGAGACCTTTACAGACCTCATTAGAAATGAGCTCAAGAGCTATAAGCAGCTTCCTGTAACGCTTTATCAGATTCAGGATAAGTTCCGTGACGAGCGCCGTCCACGCTTTGGCCTCATGCGTGGCCGTGAGTTCATTATGAAAGACGGCTATTCCTTCTCGGCAAATCAAGAGTCACTGCAAGAGTGCTATGACCAGGAGAAAGTTGCTTACCAGAACGTTTGTGACCGTACACGTCTTAAGGCTCTCCAGGTAGTAGCAGACTCTGGCCAGATTGGTGGAGACACCTCTGTTGAGTTTATGGCTCTGGCTGAGGCTGGCGAGGCAAGCCTGGTTTACTGCGATTGCGGCTACGCCGCAGACACTGAGGCAGCTGCTGCAAAAATCAACGTTGAAGAGCGCGAGTCTGGCAAGATGTGCGAGATTCACACTCCTGGCATTGGCTCCATTGATGACGTTGCAGAGTTCCTCCACGTTTCACCTGCAGCAACTCGCAAAGCTCTTGCGCTTGTTGACGGAAATGGCAAGCCAGTTGTGTGCTTTGTTCCAGGTACTCATGAGCTCAACGAAGTAAAAGCTGAGCATGCTTTTGGTGAGTACCACATGATGACCGATGAAGAGCTTGAGGAGTATGGCCTCATCAAGGGCTTCATTGGACCTGTTGGTCTACCTGAGGGTATTCGTGTTGTTGGAGACCTTTCCCTCGAGGATACTCAGTGGTGGCTTTGCGGTGCTAACAAGGCAGACTACCACCTTGATCACGTTGAGCTTGGTCGTGACTTCGAGATTAACGAGTGGAAAGATCTTGTTACTTCTCAGGAGGGTGATATTTGTCCTGAGTGCGGTCTTCCTCTT
>JABZHE010000052.1:0-6482 GCA_015259025.1 Atopobium sp.
TTAAATATGAATAGACTTATATAAGAAATTTAACTATCGATAAATTCTGTATCTACGGAACACACCTAAGTCAGATAATCTGCTCAGATGCGGGCATTTTACACACCTAATGAAGATAATCTGCACGTTTGAGGTATTTTCAGCGTAATGTATACGTCTTTTTGACAGATTATCTGACTTAGGTGTGTTTTGAACTGCCTCCTATTTCTCGTGTCCAAGAAATGGGAGGCAGTTCATTCACAGGCTCTCTTTTTGTTCAAAGCGTTTCTCGCTGTCTATTAGGCTACAAAATGAAATGCGTCACGAGGTGTTTTATCGTGTCCAACTACCTTGCCGCAATACACAAAACCAGCATGTGTAAGCGTCGTAGTCATAGCGACATTTGCTTCATGAGTATCTGCGCGAACGTTTGAATAGTTTTCGCAAATCCAATTGAACATAAAGGTGGCAATTCCTCGTCCTGTATATTTAACAGCCACTCTGTGAATAACAACGTAATCTAGGTTGTTTATCCAAGCTCCTCCAGCAATATTGACGTATGTCTCGTCAGGACCGGGTAAGAGCGAGAAACAACCAAGAATCTCTTCTGATTTCTTATCTTCTGTAACTACAAAGAGACCGTTTCTTTCAAGATCAGCTTCAGCATCTTCTAAAAGTGGATAATTTTTGGTCCACTGGAATGTGTTGTTATGCCGAGCCATGGTCTGACGGCCAATGTCATATAAATCAGCCACAGCCTTAAGATCTTTAGTATTTGCTCTTCTGATGTGCACTAGAAGACTTTGATGCTCAATGTTTTAGCAATGCTTTGCTCTTGCTCAAGGCAAATGATGCCTGGCTTATGCTCAAAGACACCGTCGGTATCAACGGTATCTGCAATGCCACACCATGGCTCAAGAGCAACAAATGGACAACCAGGAGCAGCACTCCAAATGCCCAGATAATCAAAGCCTTCAAAGTCCATCTGAATGCTATGAGTCTCAGACGAAGCTTCTGCATTAGCCGTCAGCGTAATACGCCTATCGGGAACATCCTCAAGTGTGATGGTCTTCTCGCGATCAATAAGTTCCCAAGACAGGGGAAGCGTGTCAGAGTCCACGATAAGCCTCTGTGGAGTTGTGTAATCGCAAAGACCCTCATCAGTAATAGAGGGGCCGTAGCTGGTCCAGGAGCGCGTAAACAAGAGGCGATACTGGTCCAAAGAGGCCGCTTCAACGCCGGATACAGGAATGTTGAATGCAGGATGCGCGCCAAGAGTGAACGGCAGTACAACGTTTCCCGTATTGGTGACCTCATATGTTTGTGTCAACGTATCGTCAGATAGCGAGAAAATCAGTCTAAGTTCAAAGTCATAAGGATATGACTTGCGAGTCTCTTCGGTACTTTTTAGCCGGAGCGTTACAGAAGAGGTGCTACGCTCGACAACCTCAAATTGGTTGAGGCGAGCAAGGCCATGACGTGCAAGAGATACGGTGCCTTCTGCAGAGTCTGCTTTGCCATCTTTAAGTACACCAACAATGGGGAAGAGAATGGGGGCACGCCTGGGCCACCAGTTGGCATTTCCTTGCCAGAGGTATTCCGACTCACCTTTTTGCAAGCTCATGAGCTGTGCACCCATGGTGTCAATTGAAGCGGTAAGAGAGTCGTTAGAAATAGAAATAATTTCAGACATAGATGCCTCCAGCTAAAGAATAAGCCAGCCTCTTTTGAGACTGGCTTAGTATACCAAGTTAGAAGTGCAGAAAGACTAGTTGTTATCTGCCATCTGAGCCTGAACAGCAGTAATTGCAACAACGCCAACAATGTCGTCAGCGGAGCAACCACGGGAGAGGTCGTTGACAGGACGAGCAATGCCCTGAAGAATTGGACCGTATGCCTCAGCACCACTGAAGCGCTGAACAAGCTTATAGCCAATGTTGCCAGCCTCAAGGTTAGGGAAGACCAGGATGTTTGCGTTTCCTGCTACCTTAGAGAATGGAGCCTTGAGCTTGCCAACCTCAGGAACAAGAGCTGCGTCAAGCTGAAGATCGCCGTCGAGTGCCAGCTCAGCGTTCTTCTCGTGAGCAAGCTTTGTGGCCTCCTGGACCTTCTCGGCAGTTGCGCCGCCAGCAGAGCCCATAGTGGAGTAGGAGAGCATAGCAACGCGAGGCTCGTCGCTCATGAATGCGCGCCAAGAATCAGCGGAAGCAAGAGCAATCTCGGAGAGCTCCTCTGCAGATGGATCAATGTTAAGGCCGCAGTCAGCAAAGAGCAGAGTGCCGTCCTCGCCAAAGTCAGTTGAAGTGCTCATGATAAAGAATGCAGAAACAAGCTTGGTACCAGGAGCGGTCTTGATGATCTGCAGTGCAGGTCTCAAGGTGTTTGCGGTGGAGTGGCAAGCACCAGAAACCAGGCCGTCAGCGTCGCCCATCTTGACCATCATGGTTGCAAAGTAGGTGGCGTCGTTCATCTGCTTGCGAGCTTCCTCAATGGTGACGCCCTTACGAGCACGAAGTTCAGCAAACTTCTGAGCATATGCCTCATGACGCTCGTCAGTAGCAGGATCTACTACAGTTGCACCTGGAACATCAATCTGCTCAGGATCACCGAGAATAATGACCTTTGCAATACCCTCTGCAACAATCTTCTTAGCTGCATCGATGGTACGCTGGTCTTCTCCCTCTGGAAGAACAATAGTCTTTACGTCGGACTTAGCGGTTTCTTTCATACGGTCAAGAAACTTGCTCATGTGTCGTGCTCCAATCATATTTTGACATCTGTGCCTCGTTGAATTTTGCACTTCTCAACTTGTTGTTTGCACAAAAGCTAGACACAAAAAGCCAAGAAATGCATTTTCACACTAGTTGAACATTTTACGCCTAACGGCAGAGCTTTGCGCCCCGCATGACTCACTTTATGGCCACGTGTTAAAATGAGTGAAGTTTCACATACAAATCCTGCGCACTTAGGCGCACATGGAGGTTTACATGTCTATCAATCATGGTCTTCCTGCTGGTTTTAACTCCGACAACTACGACGTTATTGTTGTTGGAGCGGGCTATGCAGGCGCAGTTGTTGCTCGCCGTATGGCAGAAAACTGCAACTCAAAGGTAGCAATCTTTGAGCGCAGAAACCACATTGCCGGTAACGCTTACGATCGCCTTGATGACGCAGGCGTTCTTGTTCACGAGTACGGTCCACACATCTATCACACCATGAGTGACCGCGTTCACCAGTTCCTCTCGCGCTTTACTGATTGGACTGACTACCAGCACAAAGTTCTGGCTAACATTAACGGCCAGCTGATGCCCGTTCCTTTTAACCACCAGTCTTTGAAGCTTGCCTTTGGAGAAGAGCGTGGCGAGAAACTCTATCAGAAGCTGGTTCTTACGTTTGGTGAGAACGTCAAAGTTCCTATCATGGAGCTCCGCGAGAAGAACGATCCAGATCTGGAAGAGATTGCTGACTACGTTTATGAGAACGTCTTCCTGCACTACACCATGAAGCAGTGGGGTAAGACTCCAGACCAGATTGACAAGTCCATCACAGGTCGCGTTCCAATCTTTGTCGGCGATGATGATCGTTACTTCCCAGGCGCAACCTATCAGGGCATGCCAAAAGAGGGCTACACCAAGCTCTTTGAGAACATGCTTGATCATGATTTGATTGAGGTCTTCCTAGATGTTGATGTCCGTGACATCATGAAGCTCACCGCTTCTAACGTGGCTGTTTGCGAGAAACCATTTGCAGGTGAGGTAATTTACACCGGCCCTCTGGATGAGCTCTTCAACCTTGATCAGGGCGCTCTGCCATATCGTACGCTTGATATGCAGTTTGAGACACTTGACCAGGATCAGTTCCAACCTGTTGGTACTGTTAATTACACCACCAGTGAGGACTTTACTCGCATCACTGAGTTCAAGAATATGACTGGTCAGGTTCTTCCTGGTAAAACAACCATCATGCGTGAGTACTCGCACGCCTATGTTCCAGAGAGTGGTCAGACTCCTTATTACGCTATTCTCGAGCCAGAAAATCAGGAGCTGTATCGTTCTTACAAGGAGCGCACTTCTGGCATTTTGAACTTCCACGCAGTTGGTCGTCTTGCTGAGTATCGTTACTACGATATGGATGGCGTTGTTGCTTCTGCTTTGGAACTTTCTGACGAGCTTATTGCTCATCAGGCATAGGGAGCTTGCATGAATAAGACAATCACCTTTGGTATTCCATGCTATAACTCTTCTGAGTACATGGATCACTGTATTGAATCTATTCTTGAGGGCTCTGATTACGCCGATGACGTGCAGATTATTATTGTTGATGACGGCTCGGTAAAAGATGACACTGCTGCTAAGGCTGATGCATGGCAGGAGCGTTATCCAAACATCATCAAAGCAGTTCATCAAGAAAATGGCGGTCACGGCATTGCTGTTATGAAGGCCGTTTCTCATGCTGATGGCGTGTATTTCAAAAACATTGACTCAGATGACTGGGTAGATGGCGATGCTTTGAAGACCTTCCTTCAGCAGCTTCGTACCTTTATTGCCTCCGATAACCCTGTTGACCTGGTTCTTTCCAACTACGTCTACGAGCACGTTGAGGATAACACCCAAAACTTCGTGGATTATCGCGACGCTGTTCCTACCAACAAGATTATCGGCTGGGACGAGATTGGTCGCTTCAAGCTGTCTCAGTACCTTCTGATGCATGCAATTACGTACCGCGTTGAGGTTCTGCGCTCTGCAAATATTCAGATGCCTGAGCACACTTTCTATGTAGACAACATCTACGCCTACGTTCCATTCCCTAAGGTAAAGACTATCTACTACGTTGACGTTGACCTATATCGTTACTTCATTGGTCGAGACGATCAATCAGTTAACGAGAAGGTCTTAACAAGTCGCGTTGATCACTACTGGCGTGTTGCTCGTAATATGATGCACGCATATCACATCTACGACGACATCTCTTCTCCACGTCTTCAGACGTACATGATGAGCTACTTCACTATCATCATGGCTATCTGCTCAGTCTTCTCTAAGATGAGCGACCGCGAGGATGCCATGGATCAGTTGGAGGAGCTCTGGGATGAGCTTCGCGCTTATGACAAGAAGATGTACCGCAAGGCTCGCTACGGTCTTGTAGGCACCGCTACAAACCTTCCTGGTAAGATTGGTAAGACGGTCACTATTGGTGGCTATCGTGTAGCTCAGAAGGTTGTTAAGTTCAACTAGACGCTTGAGCATAGCCAAAAAGCAAAAGTCCTCGTATCTAAGGTGATGCGAGGACGTTCCTTTATCTATAGAAGTACTTTAATGTTTACGTCCTGCTAGTGCATGCTCTAGATAGTCATGATTGCCGGTAAATTTAACCAGCTCACGAGAAAGCAGAGAAACGGGGAGTCCCACGACATTCTCGTAATCTCCTTGAATGCTCTGGACCAGATAGCGACCATTTCCCTGAATGCCGTAAGCGCCAGCCTTATCCATTGGCTCGCCGGAGGCAACATAGGCGGCAATCTCATCTTCAGAAAGTTCAAAGAACGTGACGTCAGTGGTCTCTACAAACGTCACCGCAACAACGGAGGGCGCTCCGTCAGGAGAAGGGGACTTGAAAGCCTTAAAGCGGCGCAGGGCAACACCAGTGGATACATGGTGAGTCTGACCAGAAAGCTTAGAGAGCATGCGTTTGGCGTCTTCAGCATCTGCGGGCTTGCCAAAAACCTGGCCGTCGTCTGTCCAAACAATGGTATCTGCCGCAAGAACAATCTCATTGTTGAGCTGCTCAAAGTCAGGCTGCTCCATGAGCTTATAGCACACCGCAATGGCTTTTTCTTGAGCCAGGCGCTTTACCAGTGCAAGGGGTTTCTCGTCAACTTTTTGAGCTTCATCAATATCGGCAGGCATAACCTGTGGATCTATTCCCATAGACTGCATAAGCTCAAGGCGCCTAGGGGATTGTGATGCAAGAATCATATGTGTTCCTATCAGTTGTGCTTATGCTGACACTGTACCCAAAAAAGAAGCCTGATAGGCGAGAAACCCATCAGGCTTACATACTAAGAAAGAAAAGCTAAGCTAAAAACTAGTCAAGCTCAATAGCGGTGACTGGGCAGCCGTCGCAAGCCTCCTGTGCTGCGTCCTCTGCAGCCTCAGGAACCTCTTCCTCAATAGCGTGAGCAAGACCGTCGTCGCCGATCTCGAATACCTCAGGAGCAGTGCTCTCGCAGAGACCGCAACCGATGCAATCCTCATTAACTGTTGCTTTCATAATACATTCCTCTCCGTATCTCGAGCCCCTTACTCGAGTAATACTTATCTTGCATTCAAGGGTACTTGATTGCAATGTATTTTTTACACGTTTCTTTGCTGTTATGCAACAACAAAGACGCAGATAATTGAAAGAACATTACTTGAAGTAGTAAGTGCACATCTGACCTGCATATATAAAAGGTTTAATTTTTTAGTACAACCGCTTCATTTAGTACAACTGTCCTATTAAAG
>JABZHE010000053.1:0-6414 GCA_015259025.1 Atopobium sp.
TGGCACCATTGAGGCATCGGCTATCAGTCTTGGCATTGATCAAGAGTCTACCGAGAGGCCTCTAACGCATGACCTTCTCCGCTCCGTTCTTGATTCTCTAGATGCAGATATTAAAAGCGTGCGCATTGTTGGTGTTCGTGGCACCACGTTTTTCTCGCAAATTGAGCTTATCTCCAAAGAGGGAGAGCATATTTACGTGGACGCTCGCCCATCCGACGCAATTGCGCTGGCAGTCAGAACAAACGCTCCCATCTTTGCAGACGAGAGCGTTCTAGAAATTGCTGCTGCTCCAGACTTTACTGATGTCGAGAAGGACGTTCAGGCCCAAGAGCTTGAGGAATTCCGCCAGTTTATTGAGGACGTCTCCCCTGAGGATTTCTCATAAATCCTGCTTTATGGCGGATTTTAAACAATTGACTTATCTTTTATATAAAAATCATTACCGTTAGCGTGTTGTTTTTCTCGGTAAACGAAAAGAGCTCAGGAGAATTACCTCCTGAGCTCTTCAAATTACGTATAGCTGAAATGCTTATTCGTCATCATCCAGCAGTGAATCGTCCAGTACTTCCTCTTCATCTCCGAGGTCAACGGACTCTGCCTCATCAGCATCACGAGCGCCCGCTGCCATCAGATCAAGCATGCCTTGGTTCTCTGCGTGCTTAGGAGCCTTCTTCTTGTTGGCAACCATGCGAGCAACAGCAGAAACAACGTCGCTACCAGAGAGGTTCATAACCTTGACACCCTGAGTAGAGCGGCCCAGCTTGGAGATATCGCCAGCCTTGACGCGGATTACTACGCCCTCCTCGGACATGATCATAATCTCGTGCTGAGGACCAACAACGCGACAGGCAACCAGGTTACCCTTCTTCTCCGTCATTGTGATGGTAAAGACACCCTGGCCACCACGCTTGTGAACTGGATACTCAGAAATTGCCGTACGCTTTCCGTAGCCCTTCTCGGTAATAACGAAAAGGTCACCGTTACCGTTGGTAATCTCCATGCCAAGCATAGTTGCATTGCCCTTGAGCGTAATACCACGAACGCCCGAGGTACCGCGGCCCATGCTTCTTGCCTCTGCCTCGTCAAACAGAATTGCCTTGCCGTCGGAGGAGCACAGAACAACCTTGTCACCTGGGTGGACACGACGAACATTAACAAGCTCGTCGCCATCCTTAAGGTTGATGGCAATGAGACCGTCCTTACGGGTACGGTCGTACTCAGACATTGCTGTCTTCTTGACCATTCCCTGCTTAGTAGCAAACATCAGGTAGTTATCTTCTGGGAAGTCGCGGGTAGTAATGACTGCCTTGACCTTCTCGCCCTCTGCAAGTGTCTCGATGACATTGATGATGGCGCTACCCTTTGTAGTTCTACTACCAACAGGAAGCTCGTGGACCTTGAGGCGATACACCTTACCAAGGTTGGTAAAGAACAGCACGTAATCGTGGGTAGAAGCAACAAAGAGGTTCTCGACAAAATCGTTCTCTTTGAGAGAGACGCCCTGCACACCCTTGCCGCCGCGCTTCTGAGAGCGATAAATCTCAACAGGAACGCGCTTTACGTAACCTGCGTGAGTAACGGTAACAACCATATCCTCTTCAGCGATAAGATCCTCGACGTCCAGGTTCTGAATGTCCTGGTCAGAGATTTGCGTACGACGCTTGTCAGCGTAGCGGTTGGAAATCTCACGAAGTTCATCGGCAATAACAGCCAGAATCTTTTCCTCGTGAGCGAGAAGATCCTCGTAGTAGGCAATATCAAGCCTGAGCTGAGAAATCTCGTCGACAAGGTCCTGACGTGCCAGACCGGTGAGGCGGCGCAGACGCATCTGAAGGATTGCCTCGCCCTGAATCTCATCCAGACCAAAACGCTCGTTCATGCGCTTCTTTGCCTCAGCATCATCCTGCGAGCTGCGGATGATGTGGACAATCTCATCGATGTTATCGACTGCGGTCAGAAGGCCTTCCAAAATGTGGACACGCTTCTGTGCCTTGTCCAGGTCAAACTCAGTACGACGGCGTACAACATCAATCTGGTGATCAATGTAGTGACGAAGAATCTCGCGAAGAGAAAGGGTACGAGGAACACCGTCAACCAAGGCCAGGTCAATGATGCCAAAGTTGGACTGAAGCTGAGTCTTCTTGTACAGGTTGTTCAGAACAACCTGTGGAACAGCATCACGCTTGAGGTCCAAAACAATGCGCATGCCCTTACGATTGGACTCGTCACGCATGTCAGAGATGCCTTCGATTTTCTTCTCGTTGACTGCCTGAGCAATCTTCTCCTGGAGAAGACCCTTGTTAACCTGGTAAGGAATCTCGGTAACAACAAGGCGCTGGCGACCGCTCTTGACCTGCTCAACGTGGACTTTTGCGCGGACCGTAATAGAACCACGGCCAGTCTCGTAGGCATCCTTGATGCCCTGAGTACCCATGATGATGCCGCCTGTTGGGAAGTCAGGACCAGGTAGAACGGTCATGAGCTCCTCAGTGGTAACGTCAGGGTTCTCAATCATCATGCAGACAGCGTTAGTTACCTCACCAAGGTTGTGAGGAGGAATATTGGTAGCCATACCAACTGCAATACCTGAAGAACCGTTAACCAGAAGATTTGGGAAACGAGCAGGAAGAACAGCTGGCTCTGTCAGAGACTCATCATAGTTTGACTGAAGATCAACGGTGTTCTTGTTAAGCTCTGCCAGCATCTCCATAGCACTTCTGGTAAGGCGTGCCTCGGTATAACGCATTGCTGCTGGTGGATCACCATCGATAGAACCAAAGTTTCCGTGGCCGTCAATCAGAGGAAGTCTCATTGAGAAGTCCTGAGACATACGGACCATGGAGTCATAAATAGCGGAGTCACCGTGTGGGTGGTACTTACCCATGACTTCACCGACTGCCCATGCAGACTTCTTATGTGGACGGTTTGGCGTAATGCCAGCCTCGCTCATTGCGTACAAAATACGGCGGTGAACAGGCTTAAGGCCGTCTCGAACATCTGGAAGTGCACGAGCAACAATAACGGACATGGAATACTCGAGGAAGGAAGTCTTCATCTCTGAGGACAAATCGGTTGGCTTAAGCGTGCCACCGTGGATGTCTGAGAGGTCAAGACGAGTACCAGCTTCATCAGAGATAATGTGTGAAGTTTCTCCCGTTATGAGATTTTCCCCAGTCTCTGGGTCAAACTCGTCAGAGTCTTCTTCTACCTCGTCATCTTCGTATTCTTCATCCATATCGTTTTGTGCATCAAGGCCTTGATCCTCGTCTGCGCCAAAAAGATCATCATTCATATTTTTATCGTCTGCCACAAGTTACCCTTTCATTTTCTGTCTAATGATTTAGCGAGAAACCATTAAATGTCCAGGAAGCGGACGTCTTTTGCATGTGTTTGGATGAAGTCTTTACGCTTCTCAACCTGGTTGCCCATAAGGTCAGAGACCGCGCGATCAGCGGCAAGAGCATCATCGATGGTTACCTTAAGAAGAATGCGGTTCTTTGGCTCCATAGTGGTTGCCCAAAGCTGCTCTGGGTCCATCTCACCAAGACCCTTATAACGCTGAATAGTGAACTTAGTGTTGTCCTCAAACTTCTTTGTTTCAAGAGCAAGTTCTTCATCGGTATAGATGTATTTACCGTTCTTTTTACCCTTTGGCTTAATCTGATACAGAGGAGGCTGAGCAACGTAGATATAACCTGCGTCAATCATTGGCTTCATGTAACGATAGAAGAAAGTAAGCAAAAGAATTCTAATGTGAGAGCCGTCAACATCAGCATCGGTCATGATGACAATCTTGTGATAACGAGCCTTCTCAATATTAAATTCATCTCCAACACCAGTACCAATAGCGGTAATCAGCGAAGTAATGGTGTCAGAAGAAAGTGCGCGGTGAGCCTGTACGCGCTCAACGTTCAAAATCTTTCCGCGAAGTGGAAGAACTGCCTGGATAGAACGGTCACGTGCCATCTTTGCAGAACCACCTGCGGAGTCACCCTCGACGATGAAGAGCTCAGTCATCTCTGCATCGCGAACGGAGCAGTCTGCAAGCTTTCCAGGAAGAGCAGCTGATTCAAGAAGTCCCTTACGGCGTGTTGCTTCACGAGCTTTACGAGCAGCAAGACGGCCTTTTGCAGCCTGAGATGCTTTCTTGAGAATCTCTTTTGCCTGGTTAGGGTGCTCTTCAAGGTACTCTGAGAGACCCTGAGTAACAATCTTGTTGGTGAGAGTTCTCATGTAAGAACTACCAAGCTTTGCCTTTGTCTGTCCTTCAAACTGAGGATCTGGCAGCTTAACTGAAATAACAGCAGTTAAGCCCTCACGAATATCACCGCCCTCAAGCTTAGGATCTTTCTCTTTAAGAATTCCCTGCCTGGTGCCGTAATCATTTACTACTTTAGTAAGAGCAGTACGGAAGCCCTCGAGGTGCATTCCGCCTTCTTCAGTAAAAATGTCGTTTGCAAAAGAAAGAGTTCTATCACTGAATTCAGTATTCCACTGAATAGCTACCTCTACCTCACCCATCTGAGACATTGGAGCATCAGGGTCAGACTTACCTTCAATATAGATAGGGCGAGAAAGTCCTGGTAAGACGGTTTTCTCGTCATTAAGGTACTTAACAAAGTCGATGATGCCACCAGCGTACTGGAAGTCAACCTGACGAGGAGTAAGCTCACGCTCATCAACGAGGGTAATCTTAAGATTCTTGTTAAGGAATGCGGTCTCCTGCAGGCGATCACGAAGCGTATCAAAGTTATACGTAGTGGTCTCAAAGATCATATCGTCTGGCCAGAAGGTAATAGTAGTACCGTTAGATTTTGAAGTACCAATTTCCTTCATCTTCTGAACGGTTTTACCGCGCTCAAAGACCATCTCGTAGATTTTGCCATCGCGCTTAACCTGCGCAACAAGCTTCTTTGAAAGTGCATTTACAACAGAGACACCAACGCCGTGAAGTCCACCAGAAACTTTATAAGCGTTGTTATCAAACTTACCACCTGCGTGAAGGATGGTAAGAACAACCTCAAGAGTTGGAATTTTTTTCTGAGGGTGAAGGTCTACAGGAATACCACGACCATTATCTTCAACAGAAATTGAGTTATCAGGATGGACGGTGACCTTGATTTTGGAACAATAACCAGCCATTGCCTCATCGACTGAGTTATCTACAATCTCCCAAACAAGGTGGTGCAGACCAGAAGCTGAAGTTGTACCAATATACATACCTGGGCGCTTACGAACCGCCTCAAGGCCTTCAAGAATCTTAATCTCTGTACCGTCATACTTATTTTCTTTTGCCACGTAAGTCCTCTCTTCAATTGTGAGCGGAATGATATACGTATTTTACTATGAAATTGCCAAAATCAACTCGGCACAGAGAAATTTCATTGTTTAAACAGTAATATTGTGTATCTGAGAGGCTCTGTAAAGAGATTTAAGGACAGATTAGTGACAGATTAGACTAAAGACTCTTTTTTTGTCTAAAACTTGCTTCAATCGCTTTATAAGCCGTTGACTTGAGTGGCTCAGAAAGACCAGAAACTAACTCAGAAATTTGTGATTTTTCTTCTGTAGTGAGTTCTGGAAGAACTTTCTTCTCAACTTTTTGGCCCTGAGGTTGTTCTTTTGAGGAACCGTCTTCTTTACCAGCATGTCTGTTGTATTTGTCCAGCTTAAACTCAAGATCTGAAAATTCCAGGCCATGCTCTGACAACCTTGCTCTATAGATTTCTCTTTGTGCAAGAAAATCAATCATGCACATACGATTGTCTACATAAACGGTAAGTACAGGATATTCTCTACCAGCAATTTCTCTAACAAATACGCCGGTTGTGTGTTCTACTTCTCTTTCACCATTTGACTCAACCCATGCAAGATAAGCGCAACGATTTTTAGACATACTCTTAGAATCTCTGAAGGTTCCAAACAGAGCGCTCATTAAATCTTTTGCGTTTTCATTACCACCACGCGCAGGCATTTCTTGTTGATTATTCATCGCTAAACCTAACTATCTGCGCTTTCTCTAAAATATCTTCAGAGAAATAACCAAGGTTGGTAGTTGTAATTACGGTTTGGATGTCATGGAACGCAAATTCCATAATGGCTTTTCTGCGATCTTCATCCAACTCACTCATCACATCGTCTAAAAGTAGCAGTGGTTTCTCGCCAAGTATTTCTTCTGAAAGAAGAACCTCTGCCATTTTAAGTGCTAAAACAACAGTTCTAATCTGACCTTGAGAACCAAAATTTCTAGCGTCTTTACCCTCAATTAAAAACTCAACATCATCTCGGTGAGGACCCTTAGTGCTTTGCTGACGACGGATATCATCTGCGCGCGCTTCGTTTAAAGCCTGTAAAAACTGATCAGTAATTTTTTCTCGAGACGCTTCAAAAGAAACCTCTCCAATTGAAGAAATA
>JABZHE010000054.1:0-2239 GCA_015259025.1 Atopobium sp.
GGATAGAGGAGAAGCTGCCAATCACTGCGCCGTTAAGACCAGTAAAGCTGACCATCATCCAGATAATAGGGATGGATACAGCAAATGAAATGAGGTACGCGCGCGTAACGGCTTTTTGAACTCGCATGATGGTGATGAGCTGGTATAAAAAGTCGATCGCAGCACAAAGTCCACCCGTGGCCACCATAATGCGTGCAAGTCCACGATATTGCTCAAAATCAACGCCATATAAGAAGCCGTTAAGAGGAATGCCAATGATCTCGACAAATGCAGCGGTACCAATGGTGACTACGGCAATGGCTCCGAACATTGCAAGTACCATTACGCCAAAGCGCTTCTTATTAGCGGGATTATGAATTGAGGTTTCTAGCAAACTAGCAAGTTTGAAGAGCTGTGGCCTGTAGATGAGCGTAGAGATCATCAAAATAGTGTGAGCTGGGAAATAAAGTGCGTTGAAGTACAACTGATTGCTGTAAGAAAGTGTGCCTTCCATGGCAAACTTTGGCAGCGAGTCAATAAGGTTGTAGAGGAAAAGTGCTAAAAAGAGAGGCCAGCACTGTACAAAAATATCTTTGATGTTTGCAAGTTTGATGCGCACGCTTTTATCGGTCTCAAGAATGGCTAGGGGAGCAGAAACAAATAGCAGGGTGATAAGGGCACAAATACCCATGCTCCAGCTTGCCCATACAAGATTTCTGGTAACAAACAACACAACAGTAAAGAGAATAAAACTGGCACTACACCTAAGAGCCTGACTGAGTCCGGCTAGATAGAGTTTATCTTTTTGCTGAAGACGACCTTCGTAGACATCTGCCATGCCGTCAACTGCCCTAAAAAGCAAAGCTCCCGTGCAGATAGAAAACATGGGCTCGGTATACCCTTTAAAGAAGCACCAAATAAGACCTGCTAGTACCATGACAACAACAGTAGCTGCGCGTTGAATCTGGTAATCAGAAAAACTACGTTGTTCAACTATGTCGGAAACTTGATACGTGCGAACACCGTATTGGGCAATAAATAACAAAAGTGTTGCCACAACAAATGCCATGGAGAAAAGTCCTGCTTGTTCAATGCCAACAAGCTGAGAGCAAACAACAGTTAAAAGCGGGAAAAGTGCACCCCAGGCACCTTGTCCAAGTGCATTGAAGAGATAATCCTGGGACGTTTGATGTGCCAAGTATTGCTCGTCTTGATTAGCAATATCGCCAGAGACTACGGCAGAGAGAAGCCTGGTCCACCATGTAACCACAATGCCAGGTTGACCCCCGTTTGTGCGCGAGTCATCAAGCTCATAGCGAGGTGTGCGAAGACGCTCTACCTGCTTATGTACGGAAGAATTGTTGTACGCAGTACGACTTTTCTTGAATGGATTGAGCATGTAAAACCTAAGATCTTCTTTAGCGCGGTCAGAAACTTTGATATATCAATTTTTATTTGTTATATCGATTGTAGTCCACGATGTACATTAGGTAACAGATTGACAAACAATCGTGCGAAGATTGTTACAAAAGGGTATGGTAGATAGTACGTATTCTGAGTCATGTGACGAAAGGATGAGCATGGCAGGCAATCCTCAAGATTCAAATCTAGAGTCCAGCAATGCTTCTTTTGACGAGAAACCCATCGATGGTGCAACAACTTCTGAAGTAGCTCAATCGCTTCTTGAACGACGCGGGAATGAGATTGCTGCTGCTCGTACCCTTATTCAAGCGCTTAAAGCGCCAGCTCCTCTGCGCGATAACCTTACCTTCTTTTTGCGTTTGGTAAGAAAAGTGCTTGCTGAGTACAATCCAGATCTTCTTACTAGTTTTGACACGTTGTTGGTTGAGGCAATTAAAGCTGGACCAGATGATTTGTCTACAACTCGCGCACCTTTGCTGCTTGAGGCAATCAATGCGGTACTCAAAGTAGATTCAGAGAAGGAATCGCTTAATGCTTTTCTGCGTTTTGCTTCTACCATTGACAGCCTAAGCATGGAAGACTCCGTGCTTCTCATGCGTGCATTTGTAACTTTCTTCCACTTAGCAAATCTTTGTGAAGAGAATTATCGTGTTACCAGCCTGCGCTCTCGTGAGGCTTCTGTTGATCCATCTTCTGCAGAAGACCCTATCAATGAGATAACCGTTGCATATAGACAACTTATTGACGAGTGCGGTGAAGAAGAGGCAAAAGCACGTCTTAATCGTCTTGAGTTCCACCCCGTCTTTACCGCGCACCCAACTGAGGCTCGTCGTAAAAA
>JABZHE010000054.1:2249-6308 GCA_015259025.1 Atopobium sp.
CGGCAGAGGCTTGGTGGTCCTGCTCGTGTGGAAAACGAGCGGCGCATGCTGCAAGAGATTGACGGCCTATTCCGTACGTCTCCTATCGGCCATAAAAAGCCAACTCCTTTGGAGGAGGCTGATACTGTCCTCAACATTTTTGATACCACCCTTTTTGAGATGGTTCCTTCGGTATATCGCCGCTTTGATAACTGGGTGCTGGGAGAAAACGCTGGTTGTGTGTCGCCTGCCTGCCCACCATTTTTCCGTCCAGGTAGTTGGATTGGCTCCGACCGCGACGGTAACCCTAATGTTACTGCTCTGGTTTCTCGCCAAGTTGCCGAGAAGTACCGTGTACACGTACTGCAGGCACTGGCTCGGGCTACCAAGGAAGTCAGTCGAGGCTTGACGCTTGATGGTATTTCTACTCCAGCTTCGCCTGCGCTTGTCAATCTTTGGGCACAGCAGGTAGAAATGAGCCAGGCCCTGACCTCTAGGGCTATTGATAAGGCTGGGTCTGAGTTGCACCGTGCGGCAATGCGCGTCATTTCTGGCCGACTCAGCGCCACCATTGAGCGCAATGCTGACCTGATGTATCAAAACGCTGAAGAGTTTATTGCTGATCTGCGCGTTATTCAGGATTCACTGGCTCAAGCAGGGGCTTTCCGTATTGCCTACGGTCCTGTTCAGAAGCTTATCTGGCAGGCTCAAACTTTTGGCTTCCACTTGGTAGAGATGGAGTTCCGTCAGCACTCTTTGGTGCACAAGCGCGCACTTGCAGATATTGAAACACATCCATCAACTGCCGAGAAACCCGCCAAGCTTGATGCTATGACTCAAGAAGTGCTGGATACCTTCCGCTCCATTGGTTCAATTCAAAAGAAGAACGGCATTAATGCTGCTCGTCGCTATATTATTTCGTTTACGCAGTCTGCTCAGGATGTTGAGAATGTCTATAAGCTTGCACGTCTTGCGTTTGCAAATGAAGAGGATGTTCCTGTACTAGACGTTATTCCACTCTTTGAGCAAATTGAAGACCTTGAGAACGCCGTTGCCACACTTGACCAGGTAATTCAGCTTCCTGAGGTGCAGGCGCGTCTTGCTCAGACAGACCGCAAGCTTGAGGTTATGTTGGGCTATTCTGATTCCTCGAAGGATGAGGGACCAACTACGGCAACACTGGTACTTCATAAGACTCAGGCTGCTTTGGCAGAGTGGGCAGAGAAGAACTCCATTGACCTCATCTTGATGCATGGTCGTGGTGGCGCAGTTGGTCGCGGTGGTGGTCCTGCAAACCGTGCTGTTTTGTCTCAGCCTAAGGGATCAGTAAACGGTCGCTTTAAACTTACTGAGCAGGGAGAAGTTATCTTTGCTCGTTATGGAGATCCAACACTTGCTCGCCGTCACGTAGAGTCCGTTGCTGGAGCAACACTGCTTCAGATGGCACCTTCTATTGAACAGAAGAATACCCAGACAGACGTGAAGTTTGCTTCGCTCGCTTCTGAGCTTGATAAAGCGTCCAAGCAGCGTTTTTTGGAGCTCATTCACTCCGATGGCTTTGCTGAGTGGTTCTCGGTTGTTACCCCTCTGACAGAGATTGGTCTTCTCCCCATTGGTTCAAGACCTGCAAAACGTGGCCTGGGCGCCAAGTCTCTTGATGACTTGCGTGCTATTCCATGGATTTTCTCCTGGTCACAGGCTCGTATCAACCTGGCTGCTTGGTACGGACTGGGCAGTGCCTGCGAGGCAGTAGGGGATATCGAACGCCTCCGTGAGGCATATAGAGAGTGGCCGCTGTTCACTACGTTTATCGACAACATTGAGATGTCAATCTCCAAAATTGACGCTCGTATCGCAAGGCTTTATCTGGCTCTGGGTGATCGCCCTGAGCTTTCAGAGATGGTTCTCTCCGAGATGTCGTTGACGCGCAAGTGGGTCCTTGCTATCACCGGTAACAAGTGGCCGTTGGAGAACCGTCGTGTGCTTGGTCCTGTTATCCGACTGCGTCTGCCATTTGTTAATATTCTCTCGGTTACGCAGGTGCATGCCCTGTCTGAGCTTCGTATAAGGGATGACATGCTTACTCCAGAGGAACGTGCAAACATTACGTATTTGATTTTGTGCACCGTGTCTGGTGTTGCCGCAGGTCTGCAGAATACGGGCTGATGTCACACAGCTTGCCATAAGTTTGAGCAAACAAATGTTTATGTTTACGTAAAACTAGTATTACCTGAAATAAAGTTGCAATATTTATAAGGCGAGAAACCACTGGTAGACAGAGTTTCTCGCCTTATTTTTATTTTAATTATTAAATGAAAGTTGAATTACCTTAACTTTTAGTTGATACTAATGAAGTAAAAGTTCGAAAGAGCAAACTTAGTTTGCCTACGTTATTTTGGGGGATGCATGGATACAGAAAAGACCTCACAGGGTCCTGCAAATTCTGGTCCAGTTCTTCCTCTTGCCATGCTTGGTGAGGGAGAGACTGCGTTGATCGTAACGGTTAAGGGTGCTTCTGATCTTCGCCAGCACCTCTCAACACTTGGTTTTGTTGAGGGCGCCGAGGTAAAGGTTATTTCACGTGTCAACGGTGACGTTATTGTCAGCGTTAAGGGCGCACGACTTGGACTGAACCGTCAGATGTCGTCGCACATCATGGTTTCTCCGCTCTAAACACTTTGTTGTATTGCGCTGCTGGTAAAACCCGCGGCTTTTAATACGTGTTTCGATGAAAGGAAGGTTATGGCAACTCTGAAAGAAGTTAAGGTGGGGGAGAGTTGCACGGTTGCTGCGCTAAAGGGTGTAGGCGCCGTGAAACGTCGCATCATGGACATGGGCCTTACTAAGGGCACTGAGGTTTACGTCAAAAAAGTAGCACCACTGGGAGACCCAATTGAGCTCACAGTTCGTGGCTACGAGCTTTCTATCCGCAAGGATGAAGCTGCAAGCATTGAAGTAGTAGACGTTCACAAGGTAGAGGAAGCCTAATGGCACAAAAGACTATTATTGGTCTTGCAGGTAACCCAAACTGCGGTAAGACCACCCTATTCAATGAGCTTACGGGCTCAAACGGCTACGTCGGCAACTGGCCAGGCGTTACCGTTGAGAAGAAGCAGGCAAATTGGCGTGCCGATAAGGACGTCACCTTTGTCGACCTTCCTGGTATTTACTCTCTGTCTCCTTATTCACCTGAGGAGCAGGTATCTCGTGACTACCTCATTAATGAGCGCCCAGACGCCATTATTGACCTTCTCGATGTTACCAACCTGGAGCGTAACCTCTATCTGACTACTCAGATTCTTGAGGCTGGTCGTCCAGTTGTCCTTGGTCTTAACATGGTTGACCTGCTCAAGGAGTCCGGTGACGTCATTGATACCAAGGAGCTTTCCAAGCAGCTTGGTGTTGAGGTTATTGAGGTTTCTGCACTTCGCAACAAGAACATTGACACTCTGGTAAAGACGGCAATTAAGGCCGGCCAGGAGGGAACTCCTGCTGAGGGTGTTAAGTGCTTTACCCCAGAGGTTGAAGAGGCTCTTGGCAAGATTGCTACTGCAATCGAGGGTCTTGCTCCTGCAACTCTGTCTCGTTGGTACTCCATTAAGGTTTTTGAGCGCGATGCAAATGCAATTGCTCCCCTTAACCTTTCTGCCGAGAAGACCGCAGAGCTTGAGCAGATTATTGCTGCAGTTGAGCAGTCTCGTGATGACGACGCTGAGTCCATCATCACTTCTGACCGTTATGAGTGGATCGCTGGCGTCATGGCAGCTTGTGTCAAGAAGGCTCCAAAGAAGCTGACCACTTCCGAGAAGATCGACCGCGTTGTTACTAACCGTATCCTTGGTCTTCCAATCTTCGTTATCATCATGGCTCTTGTGTACTTCATCTCCATCTCTACTGTTGGTACGGGAGCAACTGACTGGGTCAACGACAACCTGTTTGACAAGGGCTTCCACTTCATGGGCATCGGCGACGCCGAGTACAATGAGGCAAAAGATGAGTTTGACTCTCATCACTATGGTGACCAGATCGACGCTTATCTCAACGCAGCTGACGAGGCTGGCATTGATACCACTGATGTTC
>JABZHE010000055.1:0-6213 GCA_015259025.1 Atopobium sp.
CCCCTTGTTGGCTCATTTGCTGTTGCGCTTGCGCAGAAAAAGCCAACCTCTGAATGTCTTACCTTTGCGCTGTCTTGCGCTACCGCAAGTTGTCTTTCTGCAGGTACTGGACGCTTTGATCAAGCTGTTGCAGCAGAAATTCATAAGCAAGTGGCAATCAAAAAGATTGCTGAATAAGTCACCGCAAGACGGGTTTCTCGCCAAAGGTTACAAAGACAAAACGATTTCTAGAAAAGTTGCATAACAGAGTAAGAGAAACGTTACAATTTTTTCAGTCAATTAAAGAGCCCATGAGGGCGAAAGGAGCAATAGATGTTCGTTACTACTAAGCAGATGCTTCTTGACGCACAGGCTGGCCATTATGCTGTTGGCGCCTTTAACGTTGAGAACCTTGAGTTTGTAATGGCCGTTGTTAAGGCAGCAGAAGAGCGCCGCTCCCCTGTTATTCTTCAGACCACTCCTGGCACCATCAAGTACGCAAGCCTTGATTACTTTGCAGCAATGGTTCGTTGTGCTGCTGAAGAGGCAACTGTTCCTGTTGCTCTTCACCTTGATCACGGTGATGGCTTTGACCGCTGCATTCAGGCAGCTCGCGCTGGTTATACTTCCGTCATGATTGACGGCTCTCACGTTCCTTTTGAGGACAATATTGCCCTTACTGCATCCGTTACCAAGTTTGCAGGTCCTATTAACCTTCCTGTTGAGGCTGAGCTTGGCAAAGTTGGCGGCAAAGAGGACGACGGCCCAGCTGTTGAGGGCGAGAACCCCTACACTGATCCAGACCAGGCTGAGGAGTTTGTCGCTCGCACTAACTGCACTTCTCTTGCAGTTGGCGTTGGTACCGCTCACGGCGTCTATCACGGCACACCTCACATTGAGCAGGGCGTCCTCAAGGCAATCCGCCAGCGTCTTGATATTCCTCTGGTTCTTCATGGTACTTCTGGCGTTCCAGATGACCAGGTGGCAGAGGCAATCCAGAACGGTGTTTGCAAGGTTAACTACGCAACCGAACTTCGCCAGGTCTTTACCGCAGCCTTCATGAAGTACATGTCAGAAAACCCTGGCAACTTTGATCCAAAGAAGCCTTCCGTTCCTGGTATGGAAGCAATCACTCAGATTGTTGCAAGCCACATGGATAACTTGGGCTCTTCCCACAAGGCTTAAGCGTCAAGACAAAGCCGTCGTACGTATCCTGCTTTTGCAGATACACATAGGGCGAGAAGATCGATTGATCTTCTCGCCCTTTTGTTAGAAGCAAAGCGCTGATGAAACCACAAGCCTTAGCAAATCTTGCAAATCCAGTCTGCCTCTGGAGCCTCAATCTCGCCAGACTGAATGCTGGGCAGCGTGTTACGAAGCTTGGACATAACTGGTCCAACAGCCTCCATACCAGCACCAAAGACAATCTCTTTCTGGCCGTCGACAACTTTGCCAACAGGAGAAATAACAGCAGCGGTACCGCACATACCGCACTCAACAAACTGGTCAAGCTCGTCAAAGCGGACAGGACGCTCGACAACCTTCATGCCCAGCATATCTTAGCAACAGTTGCCAAAGAGCGACGGGTAATAGAAGGCAAAATGGAATCGGTGTAAGACTGTGGAATAACCAGAGTTCCCTCTTTATCAACAAAGAGGAAGTTTGCGCCACTGGACTCCTCAACATAGGTACGAGAGCCAGAATCAAGATACATACTGTCTGCAAAGCCCTGCTCATGTGCCCAGGTAGTTGGATACAGAGACATGGCATAGTTAAGGCCGGCCTTGATGTTACCGGTTCCGTGAGGAGCAGCACGGTCATAAGGAGAAACGGTCAGTGCAACAGGAGCAACGCCGTTAGAGTAATACGCTCCAACTGGAGTGACCATAATGCGGAACTCATAGGTAGGAGATGGCTTAACACCAACAGTATTGCCGGTACCAATCATAAATGGACGAACATACAGCGTAGCGCCCGTACCAAATGGTGGAACCCAAGCTGCGTTTGCAGAAACAACCTCTTTAACAGCAGCAACAAATCTATCCTCAGGAAATGGTGGCATGACAAGGCGGGATGCAGAGTCAACCATACGCTGAGCATTAAGATTAGGACGGAAGCAGACAATATCGCCAGAAACTGTGGTGTAAGCTTTTAAACCCTCAAAAACTTCCTGGCAATAATGGAAGATGTTTGCGCACTCAGACAGTGTAATGCTGTGATCGGTGGTAAGTCCGCCCTCATCCCAAGCACCGTCTTTGTAGTGGGCAACGTAGCTGTAGTCACACTGCGTATATGCGAAGCCAAGCGCTGTCCAATCGATGTCTTTCTTCTCCACTGAGTTTGCCATGGCTTTCCTTTCTCCGTGGGTTTTAAAGAATGAACTTCATCATAAACATGCGGATATGAATACCTAGTCCTATTAAATAGTTTGTAACCGAATAGATATTTTGCGGTATAACGTACATGAGCTGAAGGGAGCAAAAATGAATATCAAACTTAAGAGGACTTACGATGCGCCAGAAGCTGACGATGGGTATCGCGTGCTGGTAGATAGACTGTGGCCTCGTGGTATCAAAAAAGAGAACCTACACGCTGATGAATGGACTAAAACCATTGCTCCTACTACTGAGTGCAGAAAAGCATTCAACCACGATCCAGAGCGCTTTGATAGCTTTGTATCTACCTATACAGCTGAACTTGACAGCAATCCTGACGCAGATGCCTTTGTCGAACAGCTTAAAAAGCTTGATCAATCTACCGTGACACTGCTTTTCTCGGATAAAGACACTACGTACAACAACGCAGTAGTGCTCAAAAAGTGGCTTGAGACTAAGCTTAAGTAATACGCTTACCCAGCCACGCTTACATATCTTGCGAGAAGAACTCCTGGTAGAACTTCAATTCTTCAGGAGTATCTATGCTTGATGAGAATAAAATATCAGGCTCTACGGCGCTAGTGTTCTTGTCTGCAGTGACATCTGCAGAAGCAAGCAAGTTTGCCTGTCCAAGCAAACGCTTAAGCTGATGAGCAGCACCTGCGCCGCCGTCAAAAAATTCTACGTCTCCTAAAACAGAGCTAATTTGCTTCTTGATAAAGGGGTAATGGGTACACCCAAGAACCACAGCATCTACCTGACCAGCATAATTTCCCAAAAGCTCGGTCAGTCGTTTATGCATCTGTTCTGAATCAGCCTGACCAGATTCAATAAGCTCCACCAAGCCTTCTCCTGGAATAGAGATAACCTTTGCAGAAGGATGCAGGCGCGACTCAAGGTTGTGGTACTTCTGCAAAGAGAGCGTTGCTTTTGTAGCCAGAACAACCACTGTTCCATGGGGATATGCAGTTACTGCAGGCTTAAGAGCTGGCTCAACACCCACAATAGGTACATGAGGATAGGTTGCCCTCAGCTCGTCTGCAGCAGCAGCTGTAGCAGTATTGCATGCTATAACCAGCGCTTTAGCACCCTCATCAATAAACTTTTTAGCAATAGCACAAGAGCGCTGGGCAATCTGCGCTTTTGGTTTAGTGCCATAAGGAGCAAATGCAGAATCGCCAAAATAATGAAATTCCTCGTGAGGCATTTGGGCAACAAGGTGTTTAAGCACACTCATGCCACCAACGCCTGAGTCAAATACACCAATAAAATTATGAGGAGCTAAGCGAGCTTCCATTACAAACCTTTCAAACTGAATGTAAAGTATTTTATACCTTTATCATTCAAAGGTTGATTTACGTCACTCTTGGGTAGAATGCCAAAGATATGTTTTTAACGATTGGAGTTTCATGAGCAACGAAGGTAAAAAGGTAAAGGTCCACTACGTAGGCACGCTTGATGACGGAACTAAGTTTGACTCCTCCCGCGATCGCAACGAGCCACTGGCATTTACCTGCATGGCTGGTCAGATGATCCCAGGCTTTGATGAGGCTGTCAAAGATATGACCGTTGGCCAGATTGTTGACGTCCACATTCCAGCAGCAGAGGCATATGGTGAGCGTCATGAAGAGGCAGTGCAGCCTGTTCCCGTAGCTCAGCTTCCAGGCTCTGAGAATCTTGTTGCAGGTCAGCAGGTTACTCTGGGCACCCCTGAGGGATACCCTGTTATGGCAACCGTTGTCTCTAACGACGGCACCACTATCGTCTTTGACACCAACCATCCAATGGCTGGTAAAGACCTTAACTTCAACATTGAGCTTCTCGAGGTTGAAGAGTAATCCACTCCCCCTTTATAGGGCGAGAAGGGCGTAGGTGCTTCTGGCATCTGCGCTCTTCTTTTTTGAGTCAGCGATAGACATCAAAAAAGAGCTTGGTTGCATGCAACCAAGCTCTTTTACATAACAAGTTATGAGGGGCCAATACCTTAGCTTAGGACAACGCCGCCAAGCCAGCCCCACCTTGGAGTACTCAAAGCACCAAGCTGAGAAATCCAAGAACTCAAGCTCTGGCTTCTTACAATACCAGAGAGGCAATGCCTGACCATGCCGCCACCAATGTAAATACCAACGTGGCCGTAAATCAGAGCTGCAGCAGAACCACCAAGGGTTGGAACAGCAATAATCATGCCAGGCTCAATAGCGCTCTGATCAGTAGAGTAGCACCAGGAATAGTACATATCACAAGCGTTGCCATAGAAGGTGCCAACACCTGCGTTTGAGAAGACATTAGAAACCCAAGCAGCACAGAAGCCAGCACCGGTAGATCCGGTATAGCCTGCAGCATTAACAACTGCAGCAGCAGAACCAGAACCAGCAGAAGAGGTTCCTCCTCCGCCACCGCCACCATAGTAGCTACTACCGCCATCGCTGTTGCTTGATGCAGCAGCACGTTGAGCAGCAACACGCTCTGCCTCCTGCTGAGCAGCAAGAAGTTCAGAATCACGCTGGGCAATAAGCTCTTTGACATTGTCATCAAGATTTGCAACAACGTTTGCTGCGTCTGCCTGACGAGCAGAAATGTCATTAAGCTGAGACTCCTGGGAAGCGCGGAGATTCTCAAGCTCAGCCTTCTTATTCTCAAGCTCGGTCTTCTCGGACTGAAGAGCCGCCTTATCAGACTCAAGAGCGGCCTTCAGATTCTTAACTTCCTCAATCATCTTCTGATCGGACTCAGAAATCTTATCAAGGTAGTAAATATTGGAGGTGAGCTCCTCAAAGCTTGCGGAAGAAAGAATCATCTCTAGAGCGCCAGCTGGACCAGCCTTATAGTTGCTGGACATACGTGCGCCAAGTGCTTTTCTCTTCTCGGCAATTTGAGTTTCCTTTTCAGAAATCTCTTTCTGCTTAGCGTCAATCTGATTCTGCTTATCTGCAATCTGATCAGAAATAGCGCCAATCTGAGAGTTAGTGTCATTGAGGCTTGCCTGCATGTTGGAGACTTCATTAGAAATCTCATCAAGCAGCTTCTGAGCAGCATCGTAATCACTACGAGCAGCATCAATCTGAGCCTGGGTAACACCAAAAGCAGGGCGAGTATTAATCAGGGATGCAGTAACGGCAGCGGCAGCAATGCCCATGCCGGCAAAAATCTTAAGGGCATCACGACGATTGAAAAGAGCAGCGCTCTGCTCCTCAATGGTAGTGCTTTGCTGTTTCTTTAAACTCATAAGGGTCTCCTAGAACATTTAGTAGTACGGTGTGACCTTTGAGAGACTATTCTACCCGAGATACACGATGATATTCAAAAAGATACGTAATTTACAAACTCTCCGAAACGAATTTCGGGGAGTTTTAGCTATAAATTGTGAGGTCAACGGTAGGATTTAGCGGTTTTCAATATGTGCAACATTTTTTATTGAAATGGTAATCCTGCCATCAGACTCGTGAGAAAATTCTAGGTAACCTGGACGTTCTGTTAGGTTGGAAGGGAATGAAATCTCAATTCCCGTATCGGTGCGGATTTTATGATTCTTTGCAATTCTGTTAGCAACACCGCGTTTAACAGGAACTTCTTCGGGGAGCTCTCGGCTTGCTACCTGAGCCTCGTACTTCTCCTGAATCTCAGGGCGCTCCTCAAAGATACGCTTACCAACCTTAATAGGGTCTACTACCTCTTCTACCTCTGCTGCTTCTGCAACGGCGGCCTTAGCACGAGACACCTCAACAGCAGGCTCAAGTCCATACTCTTCAGCTAGGTCTTGAACAATAACAGTTACCTCACCGATAACCTCATGACTTGAAGCCTCAGAAGAACACTCAAGGAAAAGCTCGGGGATGATGAACTTTCCCTCTCCTGCTAC
>JABZHE010000056.1:0-6181 GCA_015259025.1 Atopobium sp.
TTGCTATCTGTGACGGTATGGGTGGTCATGCTGCTGGAGAGGTAGCAAGCTCTATTGCTGTTAAGGTCATTGCTGAACAGGCACCAAGTACCGCAGACGATGTCCGTCTTGGTGCTGCAATTGAGGCTGCTAACCAGGAAGTTATTGACGCTCCTGCCAAGGGCATTGGCAAACCAGGCATGGGTTCTACCGCCTCAGCCGTTCTCATTGAGGGCAATCAGATGGCTGTTGCCCATGTTGGCGACTCTCGTATTTACCTGCTTCATCACGGAACTTTGGTCCGCATTACTCACGACCACAGCTACGTTGAGGAGCTCATTGATTCTGGCCAGATTACCGCTGATGAGGCGCGTACACACCCTTCTCGCTCGGTAGTTACGCGAGCTCTTGGCTCTGATCCAGACATGTACGCAGACCACTTCTCACTTGAAGTATCTGATGGTGCCCGCATCATCTTGTGCTCCGATGGCCTTTCTGGCATGGTTCCCGACGACGAGATTGAGTCCATTGCCGTCTCTAACGTCACGCCGCAAAAGGCTGCTGATAACCTTGTTTCTGCAGCTCTTACCTATGGCGGATCTGACAATATCACCGTTATTGTCATCGATGTCTTAGACGACGGCATAGCCGATCAAACTAGACGTCACCTTACCCGTGGCGTCATTGCAACGTTTATCTCGTTTCTTGCACTCTTTGCTGCTACTGTTGCCGTGTTCTTCCTGTTTGTAAGTAGCGAGTGGTACTTAGGAATTAACGGAACTACCGTTGGCGTTTATCGAGGTATTCCTACAACAATCGCCGGCATAAACATGTCGTCACTTGTTGAAACTACGTCTATTGAAATAAAAGATTTGCCTGACGCAGTTCAAGACTCACTAGCCGAAGGAATCCGCGTCAAAAACGAGGATGAAGCGCATAGTACCGTCGAGAATTACCGCAAACAAATTGATGACGCCAACACTAAAGCGGTCAAAAAGAAAGAAGACGCTCAGTCTGGCGGAACACCCACAACAGAATCAACAACGTCAACAACAAGTTCGGGAGGTGAGTAGGAATGGAAAAAGCAGGTGGATTAAGGCGTAATACAGAGCTCTTCTTACTGTTTGCAGGAGCAATTCCCGTATTTCTGCTGTACGCCATGTACATGATTACTGCTCGCTCAACACTTAGCCTTGAGACTATGGCTGTTCCTATTGGTCTCTTTGCAGCATTTACTGTGGCTCACATTGCTATTAGGTTCCTTGCTCCCGCAGCAGACCCCGCCATTCTCCCCATTGTGTTTGTACTTTCGGGAATTGGCATCACCATGGTCACCAGACTTGCGCCAAATCTTGCAGTTAATCAAACCATTTGGCTCTTCATCTCTGTTGTTGTGATGATTGTGGTACTAGCGGTCATTAGAAATCTCGACGCATTAGCACGCTACAAATACTCCATTGGTATTCTCGGCGTCATACTGCTTCTTCTGCCAATTGTTATTGGCCAGGACCGCTACGGCGCAAAACTCTGGATTTCTTTTGGCGCATTCACCTTCCAGCCTGGCGAGCTTGCAAAGATTGCCATTACGCTCTTCCTGGCATTTTATCTTGCACTGAATCGAGAAGCCCTATCGGTCTCCATGCGTTCTTTTGGACCTTTCCGCATTCCTCGCTTTAAAATGCTGCTTCCTCTGTTTGTCATGTGGGGCATCAGCCTGATTGTTGTTATTTTTGAACGCGACCTTGGTAGCGCTCTGCTCTTCTTCGTGTTCTTCGTCATCATGCTCTATGTAGCAACAGGTCGCGCAAGCTACGTTTTTGTCAGTATTGCGCTCTTGGCCATTGGCGGCGTGGTGCTTTATCACTTCTTTGGTCACGTTCAGACTCGTGTCAACATTTGGCTTGACCCCTTCAAAGATCCCGCTGGAGACGGCTACCAAATTGTCCAGTCCCTCTATTCCATCGCAGATGGAGGTCTTGCTGGCACCGGAATTGATAAGGGAATGCCTACGCTTATCCCTATTGTTGAGTCTGACTTTATTTTCTCGGCCATTGCTGAAGAGATGGGCCTCTTTGGCGGAGCAGCAATTATTACCTTGTTCCTGCTCCTCACCGTTCGTGGCCTTGCAACAGCCGCTCGTGCAAAATCCGATTCATCTGCCTTTGCAGCAGCCGGTCTTACCAGTGTTTTGGCATTTCAGACCTTCCTTATTGTTGCAGGCGTTACTAAGCTGATGCCTCTAACTGGCGTTACCCTGCCATTCATGAGTCAGGGTGGTAGCTCCCTTCTTTCCAGCTTTATCATTGTTGCCCTGCTGCTCAGAGCAGGTGATGAGGGAACTGGTCGCGAGACTGAACTTGAGCCAAGTAAAAAAGTGCTTGATTCACAAAGACTTGAAATTTCTTCCGGCGGAGCTCACGCCTCCTCTGTTCTGCATGGCAGTCACATCCGCGGAGGCTTTGGTCTGCAGTCTGAAGAGTCTGGTGTTCTGGGACGTGTTGCTCTCGGAAAACGTCTGACCAATTTGGTTACCGTATTTACCCTCTTCTTCACCGTTCTTCTCGGCAATTTGACCTTCTTGATGGTGATTGACGCTCCTAGACTTCAGGCGCTTCCTACCAACAACCACACCATTGCTAGGAGTGCATACGTTCAGCGCGGCGCCATCATGACTTCTGACGGCGTCACCCTGGCAGAGAGCGTCAAGCAAGACGACGGCACCTACGTGCGCAACTATCCACACGACGGCATGGCCTCTCACACGGTTGGCTACATCTCTACCCAGTACGGAACTGCAGGTATTGAGTCCTCCATGAACGAGACACTCACGGGACACGCAGACCATTCCGACTGGAGAAGTGCTCTGTACTCGATGGCTGGCGTCAATACCGCTGGTTCAAGCGTTGTCCTGACCATCAACTCTCAGATGCAGGCCGTGGCAGAAGCTGCGCTTCAGGGATATTCGGGCTCTATTGTTGTCATGGATCCAGCTACCGGAGCTGTGCTTGCAAAGGCTTCTAGCCCTTCGTACACCCACGCTGAACTGGGCACTATTATCGAATCCGGCACTGGCAGTCAGCTGGTCGACAGAACTACCCAGGCGCTCTACTCTCCTGGTTCGTCGTTCAAGACCATTACACTTTCTGCTGGTATTGATACGCACACTACCACGCTGGACACCACCTATTCCGCTCCAGGAACCATGGAGCTTGGCGGTGGTACCATCCACAACTACGCAAACGAGGACATGGGCACCATTCCTCTGCGCGAAGCGTTTGCCCGCTCTTCCAATACGGCTTTGGCACAGCTTGGCGTCGCGCTCGGCGCGGACAACCTGGTCAGCTATGCACGTGCCTTTGGTTATGGCACCGCACTTGGTCAGGACTTCTCCACAACTCCATCGCTGATGCCAAATCCTGCCGAGATGACCACTTGGGAGCTTGGCTGGGCAGCTTGCGGCCTTCCTGTTGGAGAGCACGCAAGTCCTGCAGGTCCTCAGACTACCGTCATGCAAAACGCTGTTGTAGCAGCAGCAATTGCTAACGGCGGCGTGGTCATGAACCCTTACATTGTTGATCGCGTTCTCTCGCCAGAGGGAGCTGTTGTTTCTACAACGTCACCAAAATCGCTTGGCCAGGCCGTATCTGCAGATACCGCCGCGCAGGTCCGAGAGGCAATGCTAGGCGTTGTTGAATCCGGCACCGGTATGGGAGCCCGCGTTCCGGGTGTCAAGATCGCAGGTAAAACAGGTACGGCAGACGTTGAGAACGGTAACTTTAACTCGTTCTTCATCGGTTTTGCGCCTTATGACCACCCAACCCTTGTTGTTTCTGTTGTCATCGAAGGCAACGGCGAGAACGTCTTGGGTTACGGTGCTCAGGTTGGCGGACGTGTTCTTGCGCAGTGCCTGAATATCCAAGCTTTGGGAGCTGCTTCGTAGCACTCAAAACATCGCACGGTCTTCTCCCCAAGTAGTTGGGTGTGTTCTAAGATAGTAAGTGACGTGGCGAGAAAATCGCACGCTTGATAGGAGTTGAGTTATGCCAGGTAGAATGCTCGGTGGGCGTTACCAGGTTCAAGACAAAATTGGTACCGGTGGAATGGCAACCGTTTACCGCGGACAGGACCAAGTTCTTGGTCGTACTGTTGCCATCAAGATGATGTTGCCACAGTACGCAAACGACCCGTCCTTTGCTGCTCGTTTTAAGCAGGAGGCGCAGGCAGCGGCAGCGCTCTCCAGTCCATATATTGTCTCAGTCTATGACTGGGGCAAGGACGGCGAGTCCTACTACATTGTCATGGAGTACCTGCGCGGTACAGACCTTAAGAGCGGCATCCGCAAGCATGGAGCCCTTGATTCCCGTAAGGTGGCTCAGATTGGCTCTCAGATTGCTCAGGCGCTGTCTGTAGCACACCGTCACGACATCATTCACCGTGACATCAAACCACAGAACATCATGGTCCAGCCAGATGGCAACATCAAGGTCATGGACTTTGGTATTGCTCGCGCAAAGAACAGCAGTCTAACCACCGATAACTCTGTTCTTGGCACCGCTCATTACGTTTCTCCAGAGCAAAGTACCGGCAAGCCTTTGGGACCAACCACCGATATCTATTCCTTGGGAATTGTCATGTACGAGGCTGCTACTGGTCGCGTGCCTTTTGCTGGTGACGACGCTATTAGCGTTGCTATGAAGCAGGTCAACGAGGCTCCTCAGCCACCATCGCTGATCAACCCTAACGTTGACCCTGCACTCGAGGCAATCATTCTTCGCTGCATGGAGAAAAACCCAGCTGACCGCTATCAGAGCGCTGACGAGCTTGCTCGTGCGCTGCGCGATTTCATTGCTGGTCGCGCCACTATTCCAAGCAATACCACCGTGAGCCCCCGCATTGTGACGCCACCTCAGCCAACTTCCAGGTTGGATCGTCGCGGCATCGACGGCTCCAACACCTACATTACTCGCGGTGGCGACACTGGTCGCTTGAACCGCGTCCATTCTCGTGAAGAGGCCGATGAGCTGGACAAGCGCGAGAATAAGCGTCACAAGCGCAACGTTATTCTCGGCGTTTTAGGCGCTTTAGTTGTCCTGGCTCTTGCGGGCTTTGCTATTGCACAGATGCTCGGCAACTCTTCCCAGCAGTATCTGGTTCCACAGTTTGTTGGTCAGACAAAAGACCAGGCAACTCAGGCGCTGAATGCTTCTGGCAGCCACTTTAAGCTGGGAACTGTTACAGAAAGCTATAGCGATTCTGCACCTGAAGGCCAGGTCATTGACCAGACACCAAGCGCTAACAGGCAGGCCGCTGAAGGAACTGCTATCAATCTTGTTGTTTCTAAGGGTGCTAAACCTGCCGCGGCGGTTAAGGTACCTGACCTCACTAATAAGAGTCCATCAGAGGCTGAGTCCGCTCTTGCTGCTGTTGGCCTCAAGGCAAGAAATGGCGATTCAGTTGAGTCGGACGACGTTACCGTTGGTTACGTTGCAACTCAGGAACCAGCCGCAGGTAGCGACGCCAAAGCTGGCGATACCATCACCTATCACCTGTCTTCTGGCAAGGGTAAGGCAGATGTTCCAGACGTCACAGAGATGACTGCCGAGCGTGCATCTGATGTCCTGAAAGATGCAGGCTTCAAGGTAGATACTCAGCAGCAGCCTTCCTCGAGCGTGCCTGAGGGCCGCGTTATCTCCCAGTCTCCCGCTAACGGCAAAGCAGATAAGGGCTCTACCGTAACAATCGTTGTTTCGTCTGGCGCCCAAAGCGGATCTGTTCCAAGCGTTGTTGGCAAGGACTTTGAGACGGCTCAAACCACGCTTGAGAACGCCGGCTTCCAGGTCAACACTGTTTGGGTATACGACGACAACGTTGCAACTGGTAACGTAGTTGGACAGACGCCATCAAGCGCTGCACCTGGTGCTACGATCACCATCCGCGTCTCCAGCGGACCTCGCCCATCAGCGTAAGCTCTGCGCGCACGGCGCGCTGTCGCGAACGTCGCAGTGCGGCGGGCGTCGCAAAGCGCGCGACACGCGGCTCCAAGCAGCGCAATGAGCACAACCAGTACGTTCAAGCCCTGCAACCACATTCGGTTGCAGGGCTTTTTTGCTGCAGGAAAAATGGTTAAACACACCTATGACAGATAATCTGTCAAAAAGACGTATACATTGCGCTGAAAATACCTTAAACGTGCAGATTATCT
>JABZHE010000057.1:0-6086 GCA_015259025.1 Atopobium sp.
GGTATCCACCACAACTTGAATAGCAGAACCAAGTCCCGGAGCTGAAGCAACAACCTGAGCTGATTCACAGTTTTCTTTGATGGAATAAAGGGCCATGCCTCGGCCGTGGATTCCCCAACGGTCCATGTGCATGCTCTCAAGCTTAGAGGTAACACGAGCTTCAAAGATTTTCTCCTGCATGTCTTTTGGAATACCCTGACCATCATCAAGTATGGTGATAGTTCTGAGCGCACCCTCTTTTGAGGTTGCAACATAAATGTGACGAGCACCAGCATCGCGAGAATTGCGTAAGAGCTCGATAACAATATCTTCTACCGAACGAATATCATGCTTTGCCTGTCTACGCTCTGCTTCTGCTACGCGTAAACGAACGTACCCCGCGCCGAGGGATTCCTCGACACGGAGTGCGCGCTCACCTCCCATGGAGGCGACAAAACCTGTTAAGTCAGTAGAAGTGGCTGCCATAAATTACTTAGCAACGTCTACAGCACGAGACTCGCGAATAACAACAACGCGAACCTGTCCTGGGTATTCCATCTCATCCTCAATTTGCTTAGCAATATCGTGAGCAAGGACAGTTGCCTCGGAATCGCTAATCATCTGAGGCTCAACCATAACGTGAAGCTCACGGCCAGCCTGCATTGCATACGTACGTTCAACGCCCTCATGTGCGTTAGAGATAGCCTCAAGCTTCTCAAGGCGCTTGATGTAGTTCTCAGCGGACTCACGACGAGCACCAGGACGTGCAGCAGAAATAGCGTCTGCAGCCATAACAAGCATGTCAAGAACAGTATTTGGCTCAATGTCTGCGTGGTGAGCTTCAATAGCGTGAACAATCTCAGGACGCTCACCATGACGACGAGCAAGATCTGCACCAATTACAGCGTGTGGACCCTCAACCTCGTGGTCAATTGCCTTACCAAGGTCATGGAGCAGACCAGCACGCTTAGCTGGAGCAGGCTCAAGACCAAGCTCTTCAGCCATAATGCCGCAAAGTACTGCAACCTGAACAGAGTGAGCAAGAACGTTCTGACCGTAAGAAGTACGGTAGCGAAGCTTACCAAGAGTCTTTACGATCTCTGGATGAAGATCGTGAATACCACAATCAAATGCAGCCTGTTCGCCAGCCTCAAGAACACGCTCGTTAACAAGAGCCTCAGCCTTCTTGTAGAGCTCCTCAATACGTGCTGGATGAATACGACCGTCTGCAATGAGGTTCTCAAGTGCAACACGAGCGGTCTCACGGCGGACTGGATCAAAACTTGAAAGAACTACAGTCTCTGGAGTGTCATCAATAACAAGAGAAACACCAGATACCTGCTCGAAGGTACGAATGTTTCTACCCTCACGTCCAATGATTCTACCCTTTAGATCATCAGATGGGATATGGACGGAAGTTACTGTAATCTCAGAAGCCTGATCTGCAGCAACACGCTGAATAGCGGTAGAAATAATCTCACGTGCAGTTTTATCTGCCTGTGCACGAACACGCTGCTCAGACTCACGAAGAATCATTGCCTCATCGCGAACACTTTCAGAACGAACACGAGACAGAAGCTCATCATGAGCCTCATCTTTTGTAAGAGCTGCAATGCGCTCAAGCTCTTGAGACTGCTGAGAAACAAGAGAATCCAAATCATTCTTACGACGATCAAGCTGACCCTGAAGACTGGAGAGCTGATGCTCACGCTTCTCTAGTGCATCAGTGCGGTGGTCGAGGGACTCTTCACGCTGAAGAATACGATTCTCCATGCTACGGAGTTCGCTCTTACGCTTTTTCTCTTCTGCCTCTGCTGCCTGCTTGAGCTGAAGAACTTCTTCTTTAGCCTCAAGAACAGCTTCTTTTTTAACTGTTTCTGCCTGGCGAGCTGCTTCAGAAGCAATACGATCTGCATTAGTCTGAGCATCTTTTAACTGCTGTTCTGCAGTTTTAATCTTTGAATTACTAATGTTAGAGAGTACGCCGTATGCAAGGCCTACTCCCACAAGAAGGCAAATAATGCCTACTGCTGCTAATTCCATACCTACTCCTCAAATGGCGATTACAAAAGTGTTCAGGAGACTTTAGACACAACAGTATCTAAAGAACCCGCCATGAGCAGGGGTCATTGGCTAGTCATGCCACATGCAGAGATAGATCAAGTGTATGAGATACCTACTGTATACGTGACGCTGGTTGCCCAGCGGAAATGAGCCTATTCACGGCATATTTATCGTATAGAGCATTGTAACTTTTGTCAATAAATAGCAGGTAGGAAAAGTAAAACACACCAATACAACAGACTTATAAGCTAAGCAAATGTATTCACTCAGATGGAGCATTCTCGTCTAAAATCTTTTTAGCAACTGATGAGGCTATAGAAAATGAGTATCCCTTAGTTGCCAGAAACCTCACCAGTTTCTCATAATCATTTTTTCCGGATAGATGTTTTCTTTGAGCTAAAGAGTACGCAACTTCAAATTCATCTACATCAGAAAAATATGTATCAGGCCATCCAGAGAGTGTCTCAACTTCGATTCCCTTTTTAGAAATCTCAGTTTTAATTTTAAGAGGACCCCAACCTTGAGAGATTTTAGATCGTATATAGACATCAGCGAAGCGACTGTCATTAACTAAGCCAACTTCAACAGCTCTCTGCACTGCAGCATCTCTGACATTCTTCTGATAACCATCAAGCATGAGTTTTTTCTGAAGCTCTGCTGTAGAGTAATCCCTTTTTACAATTAACGCCTCAATGCGAGTTTTAATACACTGAGTTGAAATCTCTTTAACCTCATACAAAAACTCATTGCGAGAAGAAGGCGTAAAAACACCGTCTTTCTCTTTACTCAAAAGAGCTCGAGCTACTGTTGGAGGAACAAAGAATTCCTCTGTTCCTCCAACTTCAGTTTCTAAAATAATCTTTGCCTTGGGCTTTGCTTGACCAAGAACTGCTTGTTTCTTTTGTGGAAGCTCAATTGTCCAAGAAATCTCTGACATTATTCAGCAGAATCTTCCGTTGCAACTGGAGTACCAACTTCGGAATCCTCATCAAATACAAGACCACAAGCAACTCGTACTTTGTGATCAATCTCTTCCATAAGGTCTGGATTGGCCGTAAGGAAAGCTTTAGCTGCTTCTCTACCCTGACCAAGACGCTCACCCTCATAGGTGAACCAAGCACCAGACTTATTAACAATCTCAAAGTCAACAGCCATATCAAGAATGGAGCCTTCTTTAGAGATACCCTGGCCGTACATAATGTCAAACTCAGCAACCTTAAAAGGTGGAGCAACCTTGTTCTTTACAACCTTAACGCGAACACGGTTACCAACGTTTTCACCGTTAACCTTAATACTGTCAACGCGGCGAATGTCCATGCGGACAGTGGAGAAGAACTTAAGAGCCCTACCACCGGAAGTGGTCTCTGGGCTACCAAACATAACACCAATCTTCTCTCTAAGTTGGTTAATGAAGATACAGAGCGTATTAGACTTTGAAAGAGAACCCGCTAATTTACGGAGAGCCTGACTCATAAGACGAGCCTGAAGACCAACGCTAGAATCGCCGATTTCTCCCTCAATCTCTGCACGAGGAACAAGTGCAGCAACGGAGTCTACAACCACAACATCAATTGCGCCTGAGCGAACAAGCATGTCACAGATCTCTAGAGCCTGCTCACCAGTATCTGGCTGAGAAATTAAAACATCATCAATATCAACACCAATACGAGCCGCATAGCCTGGGTCCAGTGCGTGCTCTGCGTCAATAAAAGCTACAACGCCGCCCAATGCCTGAGCTTCTGCAAGAATTTCTAGTGAAAGAGTTGTCTTACCAGAAGACTCTGGACCATAGATTTCTACGATACGACCGCGAGGAACACCGCCAATACCCAATGCGGCATCAAGAGCAAGTGAGCCAGTTGGAATAGCCTGAATATCAAAGGCAGGACCGCCCTCACCTAAACGCATAATTGCGCCAGCGCCAAATTTTTTCTCGATTTCTGCTGTAGTTGAAGAGATAACCTCATCCCTCTCATCACCAGTAGTACGAGCCTTAATCTCTTTTGAAACGGACTTTTTAGCCATGGGAACTCCTTGCTCTTTTTGTTACTAGAATAATATAAGAACAGACGTTCTATGTCAACGTCAAACATATACTCTATAGAGGTAATTTGTCAGAATTCTTACCTCTGTTTTTCCACTCTTGAGCAGCAAATTTCTTCTGAATTACAAATTTGTCTGTATAAGTCCTGCAAAGCCGCATAAAAAAGAAGTCCAAAACTGATTTGTTTTGGACTTCCCTATTAAAATCAGATTTCAAGCCTTCACAATTGCTTCATGAATTAATTGCAAAGCTTGTAAAACTGCAGCTTCTCGCACCTGTTCTCTAGTGCCAGAAAAATGTTTACAGACCGTATGGGTAAAGTTATTACTGGTAATACCAAACCAAACCGTTCCAACTGGTTTACCAGGCTCTTCTCCTGTTGGACCAGCTATTCCGGTAACGGAAACTGCAATGTCAGAACCAATAACTTTTCTAACGCCTGAAGCCATCTGAGCAGCACAGGGTTCAGAAACAGCACCAAGGGACGGTTCTTCAAAAATATCCTTTGAGACACCCAATACCTTCTGCTTAATCTCAATGGTATAGCTCACAACAGAGCCTTTAAGCACGCTCGATGATCCAGAAATGGCAGTAAGTGCACCTGCAACAAGTCCTCCCGTACAAGACTCGGCAGAAGCAACGGTAAGACCAGCCTCAAGAGCCTCTGAAACAACTTGTTGAGCTTCTGAAAGCACTTCAGATGAAAACATATGAATCACAACTTTTCGGTCCGCATGCAAACGTTTGGTATGAAAACATACCTATCGTATATACGTATGGCGCCTCAGAGAGACGCCATCTTGTTAAACTTCAGCAATGTATTGCCAAGACTTTACAAAGTAGTCAATTCCTGCCCAGGCCGTAAGAACTACTGCAACCCACATAGATGCGTTAAAGATAAAGAACAAAACGTCCTGAATCATTCCTCCGGGGATGCTCGGTAAGAAAAGCAAGCCACAGATAGCAACCATAGTTGTTGCGGTCTTCCACTTACCCAAGTCAGAAGCTGCAATAACAACTCCCTTTGAAGCAACAACCATTCTAAGGCCCGATACCAAAAACTCACGTGCAACAATCACTAAGAGCACCCAAGGAGAAACCATATGCCACTCCAGAAGTACAAAAAGAGCAACAACAACAGCGAGTTTATCGGCAATTGGGTCTAAGAACTTGCCAAAGGTAGTAACTTCATTTCTACTACGGGCAAGGTAACCATCAAGCTTATCGGTCAAAGAAATGACAACATAGCCGATAAAAACAAGAAAAGCTCCAAGTTTAAAACCAGGTGTTGCCAGAGAATCTGCCAGAGATACACCTAAAAGCTGCGCCAAGAGAAGCCAAAAAGGCACTAAGACCACGCGAGCACAGGTAACAATATTTGCAGGTGTCCAAATTGTCTTTGATGACATGACCTATCCCCAACTAAACGGTTTTCTCGCCAGACTGTGTGTCTGTAGTGTCTACAATCTCGCCAATCATTTCATAGCAGAAAGAATCTACCAGGTCACAAAGGACAATATCTCCGACTGCGGCCTCTCCCTCTGCAATGTGAACAGCGCCATCACAGTCTGGAGCCTGGAACCACGTGTGGCCGATAAGCTCAGTGCCCTCGTCAGATTCTTCAATTCCGTCAATAATGACCTCGCAACGCTCGCCAACGTGACGTGCAGTTGCGGCAAAGCCAAGCTGCTCTACAAGGTCAAGCAAGCGCTGGGTGCGCTCAATCTTTACCTCGTCAGGAACCTGATCAGACATCTTTGCGCCTAGAGTTCCTTCTTCTGGTGAATAGGTAAAGACAGATGTGTAGTCAAACTCCTGCTCCTGAATAAAGTCATAGAGCTCATCTGATTCTTCATCTGTCTCGCCTGGGAAGCCGCACATTCCGGTGGTACGAAGAACCATGCCAGGAATCTCTGTTCTGAGGCGATCAAAAAGCTCGCGAAGCTCCTGTGTAGAGCCAGAACGACCCATACGCTTAAGAATGCGCTCGTTGCAGTGC
>JABZHE010000058.1:0-6023 GCA_015259025.1 Atopobium sp.
GAGGGGCGTTATCTGCTTCCTCCATACGTGCCTTCCAAAACTCCTCAAAATCTGAAGGATAAGGCGTCAGAGCATGAGCTGCTTTCAATTCTGCAAGCTCAAGCGTTTCTTGGTGCATTGATCCACCTAACAAGCTAAAAGAGCGCAGCCTAAGCTGCGCTCTAATCAAACAAACGTAAGCGCTACTCACCCAGTTTAGGATGAAGCAAAGATGGCGCAGCACCCAAAAGCGTCTTAGTGTAAGGATCTGTTGGATGCTCAAAGACCTGCTTAGCGGGACCATCTTCCATAATCTGGCCGTGATTCATAACAATGATGCGGTCAGAAACATAGCGGACAGTCTGAATATCGTGCGAAATAAAAATCATCGAGAGACCCAACTCAGACTTGAGGTCTGTAAGCAGGTTCAAAATCTGCGCGCGAACAGAAACGTCCAGTGCGGAAGTAGGCTCGTCAGCAATGATTGCCGATGGGTTCAGAGAAAGCGCACGTGCAATTGCAACACGCTGACGCTGACCACCAGAGAGCTGACCAGGAAGGGCGCGAAGTGCGGAATGTGGAAGTCCCACCAGACCGACAAGCTCATTAATACGGGCTTCTCGCTCCGCCTCTGTGCCTACCTTATGCACGAGCAGTGGATCCATGAGCTGGTCTTTAACAATCATACGAGGGTTAAGAGCAGTTGCTGGGTCCTGGAAGACAACAGAGACAACGCGGCCAATCTGCTTTCTAAGCTCTGGAGTACGCTTGGTAACATCCATTCCCTTGAAGTACACATGACCGGACGTTGGTGACTGAAGGCCACACATGACATTTGCGGTAGTGGACTTTCCGCAGCCAGACTCACCAACAATACCAATGGTCTCACCAGGCATAAGCTTAAGCGAAACATTCTGTACTGCGTGAACCTTATTAGGCTTAAAGATTGAACCCGTACGTGTTTTAAACGTAACCGAAATATCATCGAGGAAGATAATTGGCTGCTCTTCAGTTGTTGTAGCCATTTACCTCACCTCCTTTTGAGAACGCTCAAGGTAAGGCACAAGACCATGCTCCTTCAGATACTCATCAGGCAGCTCAGAGAAACGATGGTGTCTACCAGGAATCTCCTTAATAACAGGATGTACCTCAAGACCCAGATCTGGATGGCTTGAACGAGGAGCAAACCTATCGCCTGTTGGAAAGTCTTCTGGAGAAGGAACAGAACCTGGTACCTGGTGAAGCCTGGTACCGTCCTGTGCGCCTTCCTCAATGGAAAGAACGGAGCCGAGAAGACCGCGGGTGTACTCGTGAACAGGATTGGTCAGAAGCTCAGTAGTAGCTGCCTGCTCAATAACCTGACCTGCGTACATAACGGTAATCTCAGAAGCAACCTCTGCAACAAGTGCAAGGTCGTGGCTAACAAAGATCATTGCGAAGCCAAGACGACGCTGGAGGTCATTCAAGAGCTTGATAACCTGCTTCTGAACAGTAACGTCCAGAGCGGTTGTTGGCTCGTCGCAGATAACCAATGAAGGATCACGGGTTAATGCCATAGCAATCAGAACACGCTGACGCTGACCACCAGAAAGCTCATGTGGATAAGACTCAAGCGTACGCTTTGGATCCAGACCAACAAGCTCCAGAAGCTCCTCTGCGGAACGAGTGCCTCCCCTGCTGGTAAGTTGCTTCATCTGAGAAGAGATAAGCATAGAAGGGTTCAAGGAAGACAAAGCGTCCTGATAGACCATTGCAAGCTCGTGTCCAAGCAGTTTGCGATGCTCTTCTTTGAAAAGCTTCAAGAGGTCTTGGTCTTTGTAGAGAACCTCACCAGTAATAGTCTCTTTTGGATCAGTCAGACCCATGATGACCTTGGTAGTAATAGACTTACCGCAGCCAGACTCGCCAACCAGTGCCATGCACTGACCAGGACGAACATCAAAGCTTACGTGGTCAACAACCTTAACGTCTCCGTGAGACTCAAAGCTGATGCAAAGATCCTTAACGCTGAGCAGTGGAGCAACATCAAAGTCTGGCTTACGTCTGTCTGTTCTGGACAGCTCAACCTCTTTGAGTGCATTAAGTCTGCGCTCAAGGGACTCTGCCTGCTCTGCATATGCACGAACTGGATCAGACGCAAGAATGTCATCTGCACGCCTGGAGTCAGAGTTCTCTGTATCTACAGGAGCTCCAGGTGCTGCTGCCATAGCGTCAGTAAGACCCTCGGAGAGGATGTTCAGTGCCAGGCAGGTCATCATAATAGCCAGGCCTGGGAAGAATGCCTGCCCCCAACGACCAGCAAGAACGCCAGCACGGGCATCAGCCAAGATATTACCCCATGTTGGAGTTGGCTCTGCAATACCTGCACCGATGAAGGTCAAAGATGCCTCAAAGATAATTGCATCTGCTACCAGTGTAACGGTAAAGACCATGATGGGAGCAATGCAGTTACGAAGAACGTGCTTCCACAAAATCCAAGGTGCACGAGCACCAGAAACAATGGTTGCCCTTACGTAATCCTCGCCGTACTCACTTACGATGTTTGCACGAACAATACGCGCAATCTGTGGCGTGTACATAAAGCCAATGGCAAAGATGATTGAAGGAACGCTGTTACCAAGAATAGAAACAAAGACTGCTGCAAGTGCAATGCCTGGGAACGACATGATGATGTCGAGCACACGCATGATGACCTCAGAGACAGCCTTCCTAGAAACAGCGGCAATAGCACCAATAATTGAGCCACACAAAAGTGCCATACCCGTAGCACCAAAACCAATAACCAGTGAATACTGACCACCATGGAGCATACGAGAAAGAATATCGCGGCCCTTATCGTCAGTACCAAAAATGAATCCATTACCTGGAGCCTGACGAGCGTTGAAAATCTCAAGTGGGTTATGTGGAGCAATAAAGTTTGCAAAGACAGAAGCAAGAACAACAAAGACAAGAATGACAAGAGCGATCTTGGAAGCTGTCTTCATCTTCTTAAAGCCACCAAAGGTTGAACCCTTCGCAGCAGCTTCTTCGAGCTTCTCGACTTGTTTTTTTCTAATTTGTACCATCGCACTACACCGTCCTAATGCGTGGGTTAATCAAGATGTACAACATATCAACAACAATGTTGATGATGATGAAGGACAGTGCAACGACAACAACAACGCCCTGAACAAGCATTGCCTCGTTACCCTGGATGCCCTCGAGAATAGCGGTACCCATGCCAGGAAGGTTAAAAATAACCTCGATAACAACGGCGCCACCCATGAGGTAACCAATCTTGAGGCCAAGCGTGGTTACAGGGGTAATAAGAGCGTTGCGCAGTACGTTTCTTGCAATGACGATTCTCTCTGGAATACCAGCACCGCGAGCAGTACGGACGTAGTCCTTATCCAACTCCTCGACCATTGCGGTACGAACAATACGGGTCATCTGACCAGACATTGGAACCGCAAGTGCAAATGCCGGCATAATCATACGGGCAAGGTATCCGCCAAGATTTACCGTAGGATCTGGCAGTGCTCCAGAGGCAGGCAAAAGCTTGAGTGTAGACGCAAAGACCAGAATCAAAAGAACTGCCAACCAGAATGATGGCGTTGCAAGACCGGCAATTGAGAATACACGAATGATTTGATCGGGCCATTGGTCTCTATAGAGAGCCGCAATAACGCCCAACGTAAACGAAACTATTGCACCAATAAAGAGACCCATAAAGGTCAACTGCATAGTTACTGGCAGAGCCTTTGAAATTCTTGCAGCAACTGAATAGTGAGAAGTGCCATAGGTACCCAAGTTTCCATGAGCAACATCACCGATATAGCGTACATATCTCACAGGCCATGGATCATCAAGGCCATTCTCAATGTGATACTGCTGGATAGCTTCTTCAGAAGCAGACTCTCCCAAGGCATTGTATGCAGGATCAACATGCGAGAAAGACATTAGGAAGAATACGAGAAAGGTGACGCCTAGAGCCATAATCGGCAGCGCAATAAGACGGCGTCCGATAAGACGTAATAGGTTGTTCACTATCTCCCCCTCTCTCTTTAAAACAAACCGTACAAATAAAATTTGATGAAACTTTGCGCATCTCAGGACTAAATTTTGCGCACAAGAGCCCGAGCGTTATAGGTAAAACGCTCGGGCCCCAATGTATGAGATGCTAAGCGCGTGACGACAACAAATTAGCTAGCAGTAACTGTGTTGACATCAATGAAGGACAGGCCGGTAGTTCCGATGCCCTTGAAGCCCTTGAGAGCAACGCCGTTGCTGTTTGGCTTCTCGCTCCAAGAAGCGGTGAAGGTCTTAGCAAAGAGAACTGGGTACAGAGGTACGTTCTCAGCGATGATGTCGAAGCACTCGTTCCAAGTGGACTGCTGATCAGCACCAGACTGGCCAAGAGCCTTGGTCATGAGCTCGTGGAGCTTAGTCCACTCAGCGGACTCCTTCCATGGGCAACGCTTAGTCATCCAGACGTTATCGCCATACCACCAGTTGAGCAGCAGGTCGACGTCTGCACCAAAGCAGGAAGGATCGCCAGGGGCAAGCAGGATGTCCCAAGAGCCGTCAACTGCGTCAATTGCAGCATAGGTTGCTGGAGAAGTATCGGAAACGATGCTTACGTTAAAGCCAAGTGCGTCGAGGTCGTTCTTGACCTGAGTTGCCATGGACTTAACCTGCTCGTTATCGGTGGTGCGAAGAACGACATCACCAGGAGTGATACCAGACTCAGAAATGAGCTTCTTAGCCTTATCAACATCGTGTGCATAGACAGTGGATGCCTTGTGATAGTTAGCAAAGGAAGAAGGAAGGTAGCTGGTAGCAACCTCAGCCTGGCCAGAGAATGCGTTTGCAAGCATCTTGTCTGTATCAAGTGCATAGAGGCATGCCTGGCGAACCTTAACGTTGTCCCAAGGAGCCTTGCCAAGGTTGAACATTGCAAAGCGGACACCAAAGCCCTGAACAGCGTCAACGGTGCAGCCTGCGCCCTTGAGCTGGTCTACAGCGTCTGCAGGAACCATTTCCATAGCAAGGGTGGTTCCGTCCTGCTGTGCGGTCAGACGAGCGGTTGGATCCTTAAGGACGTCATAGTGGAGCTTATCGTCCTTAGCAGGAGTTGCGCCGTTATAGTTTTTGTTAGGAACAAGGTCAAGAGTGTTGTCAGAGATGGACTCAAACTGCCATGGACCAGAACCAACTGGCTGCTTCTTCATCTCATCCTGGGAGCTGCTTGCTGGAACAACGCGAACGATGGACAGGCGCTCCTTGAGGAGGGAGAAGTTAGCAATGGTGGTCTTAACGGTGACGGTCTTGTCATCCTTCTTCTCTACGGAAGCAATTGGAGCGAGCATTGGGACGTAGACGCTACCCTTAGCAGCGGAACGGTTGAAGGACTCAACAACGTCATCTGCCTTTACCTCGTTACCATCAGAGAACTTTGCGCCGTCACGGAGGGTAATCTCAAAGGTGTAATCGTCAACCTTCTTAGGATCAGCAGTAGCAAGCTCATTGAAGGTGGAATAGTCGTGGAAGTTTAGACCATAGAGACCCTCAACTACCTGCCAGTTAACACCAAGGGCAAGTGCTGATGAAGTAGTAGATGGATCATAGTTCTGGGTTGAATAAGCGGTACCAGCAGTAATTGTGCCGCCGCCTTCCTTTCCAGATGGAGCTTCAGTTTTCTGCTGCTGTTGACCACCGCATGCGGTGAGACCAAGGCCAGCTGCTACAGTTGCTCCACCAAGGAAGCTGCGACGCGAAAGTGGACGGTTAATAAACTCGCTCATTTCTGCCTCTTTCTAAAAACTCTCCTTGCCACAACGTGGCACCAATGCCACTTGTGTGGCTTACATCTATATAACTATATGAAGAAAAGATATTTCCTCTGAACACAGTTCGCCCAACGGTATTAATTTCTCGCCCATTGGCTGCTCAAAATATGAAAACGTGTTTTGTTGTATTATTTACTGCGTATAAATCTTAATAGCAGCTAAGAAGGCCCGCAGTTAGCGGGCTTTACTATTATCTTACCTTATCAAATATATAAA